>CAIZKA010000131.1 GCA_903933395.1 uncultured beta proteobacterium
CACCTCGGCCCACGACCGCGTCGCCTGCCTGCACACCATCCTGCCCGGCGACGCCGACCCGGACGAGCGGCCACGCGGCATCTTCGTCGACAGCCTGTTCGGCGGCCTTTACCTGCCCCACCTGCGCCGCGCCATCTGGACCAACCTGGTGAAGCTCGAGGCCGCACTGGAACGCCTGGCGCCCTGGCCGCGCCAGCAGCAGGGCGACCTCGACCATGACGGCCATGTCGAAACCGCCCTGCGCAATCCGTTCATCCACGCCTACGTGCGCGACGACGGCCACGCCTCGCTGGTGGAATTCTCCAGCCTGGCCGTGGCACACAACTTCGGCGACACGCTGCGCGCCTACGAGGAGGCCTACCACGCCAAGATACATCTTGCGGACTCAAGCCATACTGCGCCGGCGGAAACCGAAGGTATCACCTCGGCCCACGACCGCGTCGCCTTCCTGCACACCATCCTGCCCGGCGACGCCGACCCGGACGAGCGTCCACGCGGCATCTTCGTCGACAGCCTGGTCGGCGGCAACGATATGTTGCGCCCCCTGGATTTCTACGCCGCCGGCGATCTTCCCGGCACCTGGACCGCCGCCGGCGAGGGCTGGCGCATCCGGAAGACCTACCAACTCGACGGCGACACGCTGAGCGTGGTTTTCCGCGCCGAGGGCGCGGCACTGCCGAAGCTCATCGAAACCGAGTTGAACCTTGCGCTGCCCAGTTGCGACGGCTATGGCGGGCGCTATGTGCTCGCCGATGGCGGCGTCCCCGGCGGCTTCGGCGAGACGCTCGAACTCTCAGGCATGCGGCGCATCACGCTCGACGACAGCGAACTGCACGGATCACTGCTGATCGAGGCGAGCCAGCCGGTCCGGCTCGAGGCGCAGCCGCATCGCACCGTCTCCCAGTCCGAAGCCGGCTTCGAAAAAATTATGCAGGCAGTCTGCATTACGCTGGCCTGGTCGCCCGCGTCCGGCGTCGAGCAGCGCATCGCGCTCAAGGTGATTCCGGCATCGTAGAATGCAAAGGCTCAATAGTGCCCACCCACCCCCGCCCCGGGGCGGGGGCTACTAATTTGCTCGCGATGCTCGATAATTACTAGGTACAGCATCTAGATTTCATTACGGTAACCATCATGCCCGGAACCCGCTACAAGCTCGAAGTCAATCCCGAGATCCCGGCGCGTCTGGTGCGCCTCAACGAACTCGCCAACAACCTCTGGTACAGCTGGGACCGGCCGACCCGCTCCCTGTTCGCGCGTCTCGGTCAGGGGCTGTGGAAAGCGGTCCACCACAGCCCGAAAGCCTTCCTCAAGCGCATGGACCAGAAGCGGATCAGCGAGGCCGCCGACGATCCGGTATTCCTCGGCACGATGAACCGCGTGCTGTCGGCCTTCGATTCGTATCATGCGGAGCCCAGACTGCAACTGCCGGGCAAGCCGCCGCTGCAGGCCACCGACCTGATCGCCTACTTCTGCGCCGAGTTCGGCTTTCACGAAAGCCTGCCGATCTATTCGGGAGGCCTCGGCATCCTGGCCGGCGACCACTGCAAGGGCGCCTCGGACCTGCGCCTGCCCTTCGTCGCCGTCGGCCTGCTCTACCACCAGGGTTATTTCCACCAGACCATAGACCGCGACGGCAACCAGACCGCGCATTACGGCGACAACGATTTCGACGACATGCCGATCGAAGCCATTCACGGCAAGGACGGCAGCGACCTGCGGGTCGGCGTGGATTTCCCCGGCCGCACGGTGTGGGCCAAGATCTGGCGCGCCCGGGTCGGCAACAACAGTCTCTACCTGCTCGACACGGAACTGGAGGAGAACAGCGAAGCCGACCGCGAGATCGCCCATCAACTCTATGGCGGCGACCGGCGGACCCGCATCGAGCAGGAAATCCTGCTCGGCGTCGGCGGCGTGCGCGCGCTGGCCGCACTCGGGCTCCAGCCCACCGTCTGGCACATCAACGAAGGCCATGCAGCCTTCCTCGTGCTGGAGCGCATTCGCCGACTGATGGCCGACCAGGGCATGACTTTCGCCGCCGCCCTCGAAGGCGCGGCGGCCAACACGGTGTTCACCACGCACACCCCGGTACCCGCGGGCCACGACCATTTTGCCGATGACATGGTCATGCATTACTTCGGCGAGTTCTGCAAGACGGCGGGGCTGGACCGCGACGGGCTGCTCGGCATGGGTCGCGTCGGCGGCGGGGTCGGCAGTGGCGGCGAGTTCAACATGACGGCACTGGCCCTGCGCGGCTCGCGCTTCCACAATGGCGTCTCGCGCATCCACGGCGAAGTTTCCTCGCGCATCTGCAGCGACATGTGGCCGCAAATCACCTCGGCAGAGAATCCGATGGACTACGTCACCAATGCGGTGCACGTACCGACCTTCCTCGCCACCGACTGGTACGAAACCTTCGACCGCCATCTCGGACTCGGCTGGCAGCACCGCCTCACCGACCAGAGCTGCTGGGACAACGTGCAGCGCATTCCGGACCAGATCTTCTGGAGCATCCGCCAGTCGCTGAAAGCCCAGTTGCTGCATCTGGTGCACAGCCGGGTACGCCAGCAGCATCTGCGCAACCAGGGTTCGGAGGCGCACCTGGATCGTGTCCTGCGCAGCGCCGACCCGACCAATCCGACGGTGTTGACCATCGGCTTTGCCCGGCGCTTCGCCACCTACAAGCGCGCCGCGCTGCTGTTCAACAATCTCGACTGGCTGCGCGAGATCATTTCCGATGCCCAGCGCCCGGTGCTGTTCATCTTTGCCGGCAAGGCGCACCCGGCGGACGAACCGGGGCGGCAGTTGATCCGCCAGATTGCCGAGCTCACCCGTCAGCGCGAGTTCGAGGGCCGCATCCTGCTGGTCGAAGGCTACGATCTGCACCTGGCCCGGCGCATGGTGGCGGGCGTCGATGTCTGGCTCAACAACCCGATCTATCCGCTGGAAGC
>CAIZKA010000132.1 GCA_903933395.1 uncultured beta proteobacterium
ACACCGTCAGCCAACAGCCGCCGGGCCTCGTCGCGTTTCTCCCTTGCCCGGATTAGAGGAACGTCAGGGTATGCACCGAAGGAAAGGGTTTTCTGCTTGCCGTCATGGCGGTAATTGAAGCGCCAGAGTTTCCCACCAGGTACGGTGATGAAGAGATACAGCCCTTTTTCGTCCGGCAGCTTGTAGGCCTTGTCCGCCGACTTTATTTTGCGGATCGCTGTGTCAGTCAATGGCATGGGGAACCTCGCTTGTTGGTACACCGGCAGCCAATTGGCTGAATACCAGCAAGAATACCCTCGAATACCAGCAGCTTGCAATAGCTCAGCCTGGCCCGCTTCAGCATGAAAAAAGCCGGAAACCATTGCTGTTACTGGATTACCCGGCCTTTAGCGAACTTCCTTGGACTATGAAATGGTGGAGGTGAGCGGGATCGAACCGCTGGCCTCGACGTTGCGAACGTCGCGCTCTCCCAACTGAGCTACACCCCCATCGAGCGCTGCGGATTATAGCAACCGCGCCGGACCAGGGGAAGTTGCTATCACGCAAGGTTCACCTCATCCACCGCACACTTGGTCACGCCCAGGGCGGTACGCACCACCAACGGATAAGCGCTGCCGATGAAGCGACCGAAACTCGCGATGTTGTAGCCCACGACCAGGCCGGGTATGTTGCCGACCAGCACCTCGCGTCCGACGACGAAACCCAGGTTGATGGCGGCACTGACAGCGGACCCGATGCTGCGGGCCGGCGGTTCGCGGTCCCCCCGAACTTTCCCCGGGCGCGAGCCCTTGCGCTCTTTGGCAGCCATGGCATCTCCTCGTGGCGGGAAACCCGCCTGGTGGAAAATTATCGGCCGTCGCAGGAAAACCTTAGGCCTTGATGATCATAAGGTTTCACCCCTATTTCGACCCAGCCGCGGCCCGGCGCAGGCGGTCGCTCACCGCCCGCCAGGCCTCTTCATCGGGCGGCGCCGCGACAAGGATAAGGTCGCGACCCAGCGCATCCAGTTCGCGCAAATTCGCGTAGAGGTCATGGGCGAACCGGACGGGGTCGGCGCTGGCGGGGAACCAGACGATGCCCGGGGGTTCGGAGGCGAACGGCGGAGCGGCCAGCACGGCAATGCGCCGGCCATCCGCCAGCCCTCGCTGCGCCGTCGCGGCGAGATCCGCCGCCGCGACAAGTTGCAGTTCGGTGCCCGGCGCGTAATGGGCTTCAAGGCTGCCGGAAACCCGCGGGGCATTTTGCGCGCCGCCGAACTCCGGTACGTAACCGAGAACAGTGGCGATCGCCTTTGCGTCCAGCATGCCTGGCCGCAGAATTCGCACTTCCGTACCCGACAGGTCAAGGATGGTGGATTCGATGCCGACCGCGCAGGGCCCGCCGTCGACAATCATTGCCACGGCATCACCGAGTTCCTCGCGCACATGTGCCGCGGTGGTCGGACTGACGCGGCCGAAACGATTTGCCGAGGGCGCAGCGACGCCACCACCGAATTCGCGCAGCAGTTGCAGCGCCAGCGGGTGATCGGGCACACGCAGGCCCACCGTGTCCTGGCCGCCGGTGACCGCATCGGGCACATCCGGATGACGTTTGAGAATAAGCGTCAATGGCCCCGGCCAGAGGGCTGCGGCGAGTCTGCCGGCCGCCGCCGGTATGTCGATGGCCCAGCGTTCAAGGTGTGAGGCATCCGGCAGATGCACTATCAGCGGGTGATCGGCGGGTCGGCCCTTGGCGGCAAATATTCTGGCTATGGCGTGCGGATTGCGCGCATCGGCACCGAGGCCGTACACCGTTTCGGTGGGGAAGGCGACCAACTCTCCGGCGCGCAGAAAATCTGCCGCGCGGGCAATCTCAGTCATTACCGATGCCGATCAGTCGCCGTGCCGCCAGCGCCGACTCTTGCACCAGCCGCGCATCATTTCCGATGACGGTGAAATGGCCCATCTTGCGTCCCGGCCGGGCGTGGTGTTTGCCGTAGAGATGCAGTTTGAGGTCGGGTACGGCGAGCAATTGCGCCCAGTCGGGTTCGTGGGCGTGATGCGGATCGCGCAGATACCACAGGTCGCCCAACAGATTGACCATCACGGCGGCGGAATGTGCGCGCACATCGCCCAGCGGCAGGCCGGTCAGCGCCCGCACCTGCTGCTCGAACTGGTTTGTGACGCAGGCATCGATGCTGTAATGCCCCGAGTTGTGCGGGCGCGGCGCCATTTCGTTGACCACCAGTTGTCCG
>CAIZKA010000133.1 GCA_903933395.1 uncultured beta proteobacterium
CGTTCGGCACCCTTCTTCTTCGCATCCCAACCGGCATAGACGTCCTGCGGGATCTCGAAAGGAGCATGCGCCCAGCCGATGCGCGCGCGCGTGGCGGCGATCTCCGCATCGCCCAGAGGCGCGCCATGGACATCGTGGGTGCCGGCCTTGTTGGGCGAGCCCAAACCGATCACGGTCTTGCAGCAGATCAGCGAGGGCTTGTCGGTGACGGCCTTGGCGGCCTCGATGGCGGCGTTCAGCGCCACCGGATCATGGCCATCGACATTCGGCACCACGTGCCAGCCGTAGGCCTCGAAGCGCTTCGGCGTGTTGTCGGTGAACCAGCCTTCGACATGGCCGTCGATGGAAATGCCGTTGTCGTCCCAGAAGGCCGTCAGCTTGCCCAGGCCCCAGGTGCCGGCCAGCGCGCAGGACTCGTGCGAGATGCCTTCCATCAGGCAGCCGTCGCCGAGGAAGGCATAGGTGCGGTGATCGACGATCTCGTGGCCGGGGCGGTTGAATTCGGCGGCCAGCAGCTTCTCGGCCATGGCCATGCCGATGGCGTTGGTGATGCCCTGGCCGAGCGGTCCGGTGGTGGTCTCGACGCCGGCGGTGTAGCCGTATTCGGGGTGGCCCGGCGTCCGGCTGTGCAACTGGCGGAACTGCTTCAGGTCCTCGATCGACAGATCGTAGCCGGAGAGGTGCAGCAGGGCATAGATCAGCATCGAGCCATGGCCGTTGGACAGCACGAAACGGTCGCGGTCGGCCCATTTCGGATTGGCCGGATTGTGGCGCAGGTGGCGGTTCCACAGCACCTCGGCGATTTCAGCCATGCCCATGGGCGCGCCGGGGTGGCCGGAATTGGCCTTCTGCACCCCGTCCATGGCGAGGGCGCGAATGGCGTTGGAGAGATTGGAGCCCACGGACGCGGCTGCGGTTGCGGAAGTCGAAGTAGTCATGGCGGCATCGAGTAGTCAGGGGACGGAACAGGTTCCGTCGGGGTAGCCCGGTATTATCGGCGAAACCGGGCGGATCGCGCTAGGGAGAAAGCCAGGTGCTTGATTCGTTGAGGCTCAGGCCCGCTTGCGGTTTTCCATCATGCGCAGAATCAGCGGGGTGAAGATCAGCTGCATGGCCAGTTCCATCTTGCCGCCGGGTACCACGATGATGTTCGGCCGCGACATGAAGGAGTTGTGGATCATCGACAGCAGGTAGGGGAAGTCGATGCCCTTCGGATTGGCGAAGCGGATCACCACGAAGCTTTCGTCGGCGGTCGGAATGTCGCGGGCGATGAAGGGATTGGAGGTATCCACCGTCGGCACGCGCTGGAAATTCACGTGGGTGCGCGAGAACTGCGGCGTGATGTAGTTGATGTAGTCCGGCATGCGGCGCAGGATGGTATCCACCACCGCCTCGGTCGAATAGCCGCGCTGGTTCTTGTCGCGGTGCAGTTTCTGGATCCACTCAAGGTTGACGGTCGGCACCACGCCAACGAGCAGGTCGGCATGCTGCGCCACATTGACCGTGTCGGTGACGGCGGCCCCGTGCAGGCCTTCGTAGAACATCAGGTCGGTGCCGGCAGGGATGTCTTCCCAGGGCGTGAATTCCCCGGACTCCTGACCGTAGGGTGCGGCCTCTTCGGCATTGTGCAGATACTTCCTGACCTTGCCCTTGCCGGTTGCACCATAAGTCTTGAACAG
>CAIZKA010000134.1 GCA_903933395.1 uncultured beta proteobacterium
CGAGAACACCTACGCCATCACCAAACTGGCGCTCGATGCCATCGGCACCCCGGCTTTCGCCCCGCACGACAAGTGCGCCAACAGCAACGACGCAGCCGGGCTGGACGATGCCGGGCTCGAAGCCTTTGCGCCGGCCTATGAAGACTGGGGTGCATGCGAGGTGCTTTTCCTGTCGGGCACCGATCCCTTCGAAACCAAGAGCACGCTGTTTACCAGTTGGATCATGCGCGGCGGAACGCCCGACAAGATCCTGATCTTCGCCACGCCGCACCGCAGCATGGGCGTGGCCTGGGCCGAGAAGCGCGGCGGCTTGTGGCTGCCGGTGATTCCCGGTACCGATACCCTGCTGCACAACGCCATCGCCCGCGTGATCGTCGAACGCGGCTGGCAGGATCAGGCCTTCATCGAACGCTGGGTGGCAAAGCGCTGGGAAGCGGATCAGGGCTATGGGCGCGGGACCCGCAACACCCCCTGGCAATGGCGCACCACCTGGGGTACCTGGCAGAGCGACTGGGAGGATTTTCGCCAGTTTCTGCTGTCGCGCGATGAGCACCGGCTTGAAGATGCGGCACGCATCACCGGCGTGCCCGCAGCGCTGATCGAACGGGCCGCCGAACTGCTGGCCAGGCCCCGTGCGGATGGCACGCGCCCCAAGACGTCCTTCATGCTGGAGAAGGGCAACTACTGGTCCAACAACTACATGAACAGCGCGTCCTTCGCCGCGCTGGGACTGATCTGCGGCGCGGGCAATCGCAAGGGGCAGGTGATCGGTCGCGGCGGCGGTCATCAGCGCGGAATGATTTCCGCATCCGGGAATCTCGACTGGCTCTCGCCCGAGAAGTATCCGGGACGGCGCAAGAAGCCGTTGAACCTCGACCGCTGGCTGATGGACGGCCAACTGCGCTTTGCATGGGTTTTCGGCACCACCTGGATCGGTGCCATGGCCGCCTCGGACGAACTGGAACGCCACATTGCGCGCCTGACCCGCGACAGCTCGCACCAGCCGCAACAGGCGACGGTGGCTGCAGCGGCAGCGGCACTGATTGCGCGCGCCGATTCGGGCGGCATGGTGCTGGTGGATTCCGACATCTATCCGGTCGAGCCGCTGGGCACGAGCTACGCCGACATCATCCTGCCGGCGGCCACCTGGGGCGAATCCGACTTCACGCGCTGCAACGGCGAGCGCCGTCTGCGTCTCTACAGCCGCTTTTACGATGCACCGGGGCAGGCGCAGCCCGACTGGTGGGCGGTTCAGGCGTTTGCCCGGCGCATGGGCTTCGGCGACAAGTTCGCCTGGCGCAGCAGCAGCGATGTTTTCGAGGAAGCCGCACGCCATAGCCGGGGCACGCCTTACGACTACCATGAACTGGTCGAGCAGGCGCGGCGGGAGAAGGTGACGGGACACGAGTATCTGCGCCGTCTGGGCGGCGACGGCATTCAGACCCCGGTCTGGCGCCAGGGCGAGACCATCGCCGGCACTGTCCGCCTGCACGATCCGCTGACCCGGCAGGGCGAACCCGGCGCCTTCCGCAACAAACTGCTGAATGCCTTCAATACCCACAGCGGCAAGGCGATGCTGCTCAAGACGCCATGGAACTTTCCCGGCTGGAGCGAGTTCTACACCGCCGTGCAACCGCGCAGCGAGAAGCAGGAACTGTGGATCACCAACGGCCGCATCAACGAAGTCTGGCAAAGCGGCTTCGATGACCTGCGCAAACCCTATACCGCTGCCCGTGGCCTGCCGCAGATGCTGTTCATGAACCCGGAAGACGCGCGACTGCGCGGCATTGAAAGCGGCGACCGGGTGCGGGTGAGCAACGACACGGTATATGTGCAGACCGGCCTGCCGCTAGGTGTCGCCGAACAGGAGATGAATTTCAATGCTCTGCTGGCGGCCGGGCATATCCGGAGCACGCAGGGAAGTTTTGAAGCGCTGGCGGTGCTCGATCCCGGCATGCGTCCTGGCGTCGCCAAGGCCGGTTTCAACGCACCCGGCAGCCATGCCAACGCCGTCTGCCATGCCGTCCCCGACCCGATGACCAACAACTATCGCTACAAGCTGGGGCGGGGACGCATAGAGCGTCTTGAAGCTGCCGCGGAAAAGACCGATCTCACGGGGCCGAGCCTGAAGCCGCGCGGTCTTGCCTGACTGATTTGCGGCGCGCTGAATACGCGCCGGCGATCACTGCTTGCGCAGGGTGTCCGAAGGCAGTTCGCCGAACATGGCGCGGTAATCTTTGGCGAAATGCGACATATGCCAGAAACCCCAGCGCGCGGCGATATCCTGTATCTGCGTCGTTGCCGGATTCGCCTGGCGCAGTTCGCGGCGCACGCTGTTGAGCCTGATCGCCCGCAGATACTGCACCGGATTGGTGTTGAGGACTTCCTGGAAACAATACTGAATCGTGCGCCGGCTGGTATGCAGCGTGTCGCAAAGCTCCGCGATCGTCACGGTGTCGTAAGGGTGGCTGAGAACGTGGTTTCTGGCGGCTTCGACGATGGCCTTGCGTGCCTGGTAAGTCGCCAGCGGAGCCGGCAGGTCGCTGGCGGTCTGGATCGAGTCGCAAAGATGCCCTAGAAGCGCTGACCGAACCGTTTTCTGCACCGTGGGATGGGAAAGCATCGCCGGGTTTTCGCTGAGCACCTCGAATAGCGAATCCAGAAATGCGCGCAGTTCGGCGAGGCCGGACCGGCAATGCAAGACTGCCGGGGCCGTCGACGACAATCGCGCTGAACCCGCTTCGGCAAGCGACGCCACCGCTTGCTGGTAGTCGTTCTCATCGACGGCAATACCGACGACATCGAACTCCTTGGGGCTTTGCACGGAGAACTCGGCGCCCGGTCCAAAGGTAAACAGGCTGTCTTCGCTCAAGGGACGTCCGCAGAATGACCCGCTGCCGCTCATCATCATCGGCACCCCGAACAGCCGCGCACCGGCCCACGCCTGGCCCAGTTCGGCTACCGCTTGCGTGGTGACCTCGCGAAAAATCTGCATGTCGCCGATCCATACCTCCGACACCGTTCCGCTGAAACTGCCGGAACTGATCTGGTCATAGTTCTGATTCCATTTGCCGAGGTTGGCGGCATGCTCGTCGACGTCGCCGGCGATCAGTTTTTGATACGAATGATCCCTTTCCAAGCATTCCAGGGGATGAATCGGAGTCTTGGGCAAGGGCAATCGGTTCAGTGTTTCGGAATACGGCATCAGGTTGAGGATTCAGATGGAGTCACGGCAAGTTTAAACCTAATCCGAAACATGGCTGGCAGCAAGTCCGATTTGCGGCAACGCAACAAAAGAGACACTCGCCGCGGGTTTGTTTTGTATTGCCAATTTCGGCTATTGACATACCATCAATTCATTTACACTGAAAGTTGTTCTGCGTGGCGAAGCGCGCTTTTGGAATTTGGGCACGGGATAGTTGTTCACGATTGGCTTTGTTTTGGAAAGGGCCGAAATGCTTGCTGGCAACATCAGAAAATTATGCGCGGGCGCGATCATCGCCGCTGCTTCGTGCTATGTGCACGCCGACGTCCCGATTGACAAGATTACGGTACTGAATCTGCCGCCGGCCACTCCATACCGGCTTTATCTTTCCGATATGGCGATTTCCCATTTCGTCGACAGCAAGCTGATGATCATCGACGGCGAATCGCTGAATGTCATCGGCCATGTGGCGCTGGGCATGACAGGGCACGTTACCCTGACTCCGGATCGCTCCGAGTTGCTGGTATCGACGGCCTACATGACCAAGCTGAATCGCGGCGAGCGCATCGGCCAGATGGACGTGTATGACGCCACCACGCTCAAGCTGAAGGCGGAAATCAGCGTGCCGCCGAAGCATTCCCAGTCGATGCCTTACCGCGGCAAGATCCGCACTTCGGCCGATGGTCGCCTGGTCATGATGCAGAACTCGACACCAGCTTCGTCGGTGACCGTGGTCGATCGCATTGCCGGCAAATTCGTGGCCGAGATCGCCACGCCGGGTTGCTGGATGATTTATGTCCCGCAGTCGGTATCCGATCGCTTCTCGACCCTGTGCGGCGACGGCACCATGCTGACCGTCAAGCTCGATGCCGAAGGCAAGCCGCTGGAGCGGAAAAAGAGCGCCAAGTTTTTCGATGCCGATGACGACGCCTTGTTTACGTCGGGGGCGCAACTCGACGACAGCTACACCTTTGTCTCGTTCAAGGGCAATGTGCAGACCGTCAATGTAGCCGGTGACACGGCGGTTGCCGAAGCGCCCTGGCCATTGGTCACGGCGGCGGAAGCCAAGGCCGGCTGGCGGCCGGGCGGTTATCAGCCCGTCGCACTGCATGACAAGAGCGGACGCATCTTCGTCGGCATGCACCCCAAAGGCAAGGAGGGCAGCCACAAGGCTCCCGCCAAGGAGATCTGGGCCTTCGACCCGGCGAGCAAGAAGCGCATTGCTCGTGTCCCGGGCCATCATGCCACGGTGATCGCGGCAAGCCGGGGCGACGCGCCCAGGGTATTTGCCTACTCGACCGACAAGTCGAGCCTCGCAGTCTTTGACGCCAGCGGGAAGCTAAAGCATTTGAAAACGGCAGCTCCCTTTGGCGAGCTGGCAACCCAGCTGGATGTCCAGTAATGGAGGGGTTGCCGTTGCTTGATCCCGTGGCGACCAGCGCCCTGAGTGCCGTCCTGTCGGTCATATTCCTGACCGGCGCCTGGCAAAAACTGCGCGATCCGGCCCTGTTCCAGGCCAACATCGACAACTATCGACTGCTGCCGGACGGTTTGGCCTGGCCGGCAGCCATCCTGCTGCCCGCATGGGAACTGGCGGCGGGTGTTCTTGTTCTCTTTGACCCGACGCGGACGGCCGGTGCGGTGCTGGCGATCGGACTGCTGTCGGTGGTGACGGCGGCGGTGGTTATCAACCTGCTGCGCGGCCGGACTGAAATCGACTGCGGCTGCGGCAGCCTCGGCGGACACGTGGGCGATCAGACACTGAACTGGGGGCTGGCAACGCGCAACGCCGTGCTGGCAGTCGCCGCCTTGCTCACCTTGCGCGAGGATGCGGCCCGCGCCCTGGTCTGGATCGACTACCTGAGCGTTGGCGGCGGAACCCTGGGCCTGCTCGGTCTTTACGTCACAGCCAATCAATTGATGGCCAATCATCCCCGTCTGCATGCCCTGAGGAACCACTAGCAATGACTGAAGCCCTGGTTGTTTCCAACATCATTCTTTGGATCGTGGTCCTTGCCCTGCTAGTGGCCGTGCTGGCACTGGCACGGCAGGTCGGCATACTCTATGAGCGCGTCGCTCCCATGGGCGCCCTGATGCTCGATCACGGTCCCAAGGTCGGCGACATGGCGCCGGTATTCAATCTCGAATCGCTGGGCGGCGGCAGCCTGAGCGTGGGCCTGGCGGGCAACAAGAAGAGCCAGTTGCTGTTCTTCCTCTCGCCGACGTGCCCGGTCTGCAAGAAACTGCTGCCGGTCCTGAAGTCGATCAAGAACGTCGAAGCCAAGTGGCTGGATGTCGTGCTCGCCAGCGATGGCGACCGTCCCGAACATGCCGAGTTCTATCGCAAGGCCGGGCTGGGCGAATTCCCCTACGTTCTTTCGACCGAACTCGGCATGGCCTTTCAGGTGGGCAAGCTGCCCTATGCCATTTTGATCGGTGACGACGGCCGCGTTCGTGGCAAGGGCCTGGTCAATTCAAGGGAGCAGCTCGAAAGCCTTTTCGCCGCCAAGGAAATGGGCGTCGCTTCGGTGCAGGAATACATTGATCAGCAAGCCTGATTCGACGGGATTGCAAGGAGACGGAAATGCAATGGTTTGACAACTTTTTCGAGGCTCGCAGCCGTCGTGCAGCGCAGTCGATTTCCCGGCGCAGCGCGGTTGCGCGACTCGGCAAGCTGCTGGTGGGAACGGCCATCCTGCTGCCGGTATTGCCCTTCGACCGGATCGGCAAGGCGATTGCCGCCGGCAAGGCGAAGGACAAGCGCAACGACGATACTGCCTGCGAGTACTGGCGTTATTGCGCGCTCGACGGCTTTTTGTGCACCTGCTGCGGCGGTTCCATTTCCGCCTGCCCGCCGGGTACCGAAGTGTCGAAAGTCACCTGGGTCGGCACCTGCCACAATCCCAACGACGGCAAAGACTACCTGATCAGCTACAACGACTGCTGCGGCGGCGTCACCTGCAATCGCTGCGGCTGCAATTCCAACGAAGGGGAGCGGCCGGGCTACCGCATGGGCGTGCACAACGACATCAACTGGTGCATGGCCAACAGCTCGAATTCCTATCACTGCACCGTGGCCGCTGTCGTCGGCACCGCCGAGAGCACCAAGGGCTGAGATGCATGGACGCAGACTCTTTTTCGCGGGCAGCTTCGCTTTGCTGACGCTTGCTGCCAGCGGACCGCTGCAGGCTGCCGATGGAGCCAAACTCTACGAGGCAAATTGCGCGGTTTGTCATCAGCCGGACGGCAACGGTAGCGAGGGTCTCGCGCCGCCGCTGGTCGACGTGCTGGCCAAACGGGCGCAGTCGGCCGTCGGGCGCGAATACCTGGCCCAGGTGCTGGTGTCCGGCATGGTCGGCAACATCACCTCGCGCGGTGTCAAATACAACGGCAACATGCCGGCGGCAACCCTGTCCGACGAAGAACTCGCCGCGGTCATGGGCCATGTCCTCACCACCTTCAACAAGGTTTCGCAGCCCATGCCTGCCGAGCTTTTCAACGCGGCCCGGAGCAAGGCATCGACGCCCTCCGCGGTGCGCCAGCAGCGCGAACGCGTGCTTGCGGAAGTCGGGGAGTAGGGCGTGGCAAAAGGTTTCTACCGTTCCTTCCTGACGATTGGCCTGGCGGCATTGCTTGCCTCGCCTGCCATGGCCAGCGAGCGGGAGCGGATCAACTTTCTGCTGCATTGCTCGGGCTGCCATCAATCTGACGGGAGCGGCAGCCCAGACAGCGGCATTCCAGACATGCGGGGAAGAATCGGACATTACCTGCGCTTGCCGGAGGGGCGCGCCTATCTGGTTCAGGTGCCGGGTACGGCGCAATCGTCGCTGAACGACGGCGACACGGCCACCTTGTTGAACTGGATGGTGAGTAGCTTGGGAGGCAAGGAAGTCCCGGCGGATTTTTCGCCTTACACGAGAGACGAGGTGACCCGCTTGCGCGGGAATCCTCTCGCTGATGTTTCTGCCGCACGGACGCAGGTGATCACGCGCTTGCAGAAAATGGGCTATAGAATTGAATGATCTACCAATAAGAGGGGGAGTGAGATGAAGTCAAAGCGCAAAATGTTGCAATCAACCGTATCGGCCGCTGTACTGGTCTTTTTGGCCGGCAGCGCCCAGGCCGCAGTGTCCGAAGCCGAGGCAGCCAAGCTCGGCAAGGAACTGACACCGGTCGGCGCCGAACGCGCCGGCAACAAGGATGGCAGCATCCCGGAATTCAAGGGAGGTACGCCGAAGGGCAAACACAAGCTCGGCGACCCGCGGGTTGACCCTTTTGCCTCGGAAAAGCCCCTGTTCTCGATCGACGCGTCGAACGTCGACAAGTACAAGGACAAGCTCACCGCCGGCCAGATCGAACTGATCAAGACGCGCAAGGGCTATCGCATGGATGTCTATCCGACGCACCGCTCCTGCGGCTATCCGGACATCATCAATGATCGGACGAAGAAAAATGCAACCATTGCCAAGCTGACCACCGACGGCAAGGACAACCTTGCCGCCGCGCTAGGCGGCGCCTTCCCCTTCCCGATTCCGAAGAACGGCGCCGAGGCGGTCTGGAACCACCGCCTGCGCTGGCAGGGCGAGGGCCGCTTCGAGTACTACCAGACCAATTTCATGAACCCGGACGGGACCTTCTACGGCCTCGCCCAGGACCAGGTCACCCTGATGCCGTTTGCCTCGACCAAGGCCAATTCGCCGCAGGACGCCGGCGATGCGCAGATGAAGATTCTCAACACCGCCACCGCGCCGGCCTCGCGCACCGGCGAGGTGATTCTGGCGCACTACTTCATGACCAAGGGCAACGATGCCTGGATGTACTTCCCCGGCCAGCGCCGCGTGCGTCGTTTGCCGGCCTTCGACTACGACAATCCGATTCCCGGTTACGAGAACCTCGAGACAGCCGACCAGTATCCGATGTTCGCCGGCCAACTCGACCGCTATGACTGGAAGCTGGTTGGCAAGCAGGAACTCTACGTGCCCTACAACAGCTTCAAGTTCGTCGCCAAGCGCCCGACCAAGGACGTCTATGGCGGCCTTTACCCGAATCGCGACCTGGTGCGCTACGAGTTGCACCGCGTCTGGAAGGTCGAGGCGACGGTCAAGGCCGGCATGCGCCACATGTTCGCCAAGCGCGAGTTCTACATTGACGAGGACACCTGGATGCTGCTCAACGCCGACCAGTACGACGCCCAGGGCAAGCTCTGGCGCGTGATGGAAGCGTCGATCTATCCGGCGGTCGAACTCGGCGCCTGCGTCAGCCAGGAATTCATGTCCTGGGATCTGACGGTCAATCGCTACATGGC
>CAIZKA010000135.1 GCA_903933395.1 uncultured beta proteobacterium
TGCGCGACCGCTGTACTTCGAGACCCGCCGGAAAGCCAATTCACACAACTCGGCCTATGCGGTCGCAGGTACGGTTATCTGGTATGTCAGACTGGGAGCGGCCGTTCAGGATATACAGCCGACTAAGTGCTACCGCTTCGATGCTTCCTGGGGCAGGGTCAGGGACAGTGAGCACAGTGTTGCAGCTATGGATTCCGAAATGACATGCCCACTCTTCGAGAGGTCATGCGACGGGAAGCTTGTGGCCGAACTGAGACATAGATGGAGCGGTGATCGATCGATCGCTCCGGCCGATGAGCGGTCGCTCAGCAGTATCGTCGACGAGCGAATTACCCCTGATTCGCCACCCCGCTAAGCACATGCCCCGTCGGCACCAGCCTTGACGCCGGCTCGCAATGCCTTGTCTGGTCGTCGAAGAAGAAGTCGGGTTCGAATTCACTGAGGAAGCGTGACTTCTCCAGGCCGCCGAGAAACATCGCCTCGTCGACTTCCACCTTCCATGCCATCAGGGTGCGGATCGCGCGTTCGTGGGCGGGGGCGCTGCGCGCGGTGACCAGCGCGGTGCGGATTTTCATGGGGCAGCCGGTGCTGTCGGCGCGCAGGCGGTGCAGGGCTTCGAGCAGGGGCAGGAAGGGGCCGGGCGGCAGCGGGTGCAACGCGTGGTTCTCTTCGTGGTCCTGGAAGGCGGCGAGGCCTTGTTCCTGGAATACGCGCTCGGCCTCGTCTGAAAACAGCACGGCGTCGCCGTCGAAGGCGATGCGCACTTCCTGCGGGTGCTTCTCGGCTTCGGTCAGCGTCGTCGAATACACGCGCGCCGCAGGGAAGCCGCCTTCCAGCGCGGCGCGCACGTCGGCCTCGTTGGCGGAGAGGAAGAGGTTGGCGCCCAGCGGCCTGAGGTAGCTAAAGGGCGAGCGCCCGCGCGTGAACACGCCGCGTTCCAGTTGCAGCCCGGCGGCATCGGCGGATTTGAAGATGCGCAGGCCCGAAACCGGATCGTTGCGCGAGAGGACGACCACGGCCACGCGCTGGCGCTCCGGCGTGTTGAAGGCCAGGAGTTTCTGCACCAGCGGGAAGGCGACGCCGGGTCGCGCCGGCTGGTCCATGCGTTCGAGCTGCAGGCGCATGTAGGCGGAATCGTCCTGATCCTCGAAGACGCGGTTTTCCTCCTCGAAATCGAACAAAGCACGCGAGGAAAGCGCGACGACGAGCTGGCCTTCGAGGCTGGCGGGCATCAGCGGGCAATCCGCCGGTCAGGCCAGCAGGGACTCGACCAGTGCATCCAGGGTGGGTAGGTCGTTCCTCACCGTGTCCCAGACGACGGCGGGGTCAACACGGAAATATTCGTGGGTCAGAACTATCCGCATGTCGTAGGCGTCGCGCAATTGCTGCCAGGCATCGGGGA
Organism: uncultured beta proteobacterium; assembly: GCA_903933395.1. Taxonomy (GTDB): domain Bacteria; phylum Pseudomonadota; class Gammaproteobacteria; order Burkholderiales; family Rhodocyclaceae; genus Sulfuritalea. The sequence continues at coordinate 1,403 of CAIZKA010000135.1, forward strand.
CTCGCGCCTCCAGCCCGGGATCGAGGCGCATGATGATATTGGCGGCTTCACCGATGACGATCAGGCTTTCGATGACGGCGCGCTGCGTCTTGCCATCAGCCAGGAACTCGTCCTTGGCCAGGGGGCCGATGTCGCTGCGGGCATTGGCGATTGCCTCCTGCATGTCCAGCAGCCGCGCCGGGACGCGGCGCGCCTTGTCGCTCATATTGGCAACGCCTCGGCCAGCACGGCATGGCGGAAACGCTCATGCAGGGCCAGCGGGGTGAGCACGTCGGTGGAAACCCCGGTCAGCGATTCGATATCACGCTTGATGCGTACCAGACTGAGCAGTGTGGTCCGGCCCTCGATCGGATCGACCAGCAGATCGAGGTCGCTGCTTTCCCCGTCCGTACCATGCACCACCGAGCCGAACACGCGCGGATTGCGGGCGCCGTGTCGTTCCACGACGAGCCGAATCCTGTCTCGATAGGTTTGCAGGGCCACTGAGGGCTTCATGAGCGTGTTTGGAGCTTCCGAAGGTGGGGTGGATTGATTATAGCTCCGGCCCCGGACGGCGAGGTTCTCTTGCCGCTTGTGGATAGGGCGAACCCAAGGAGAGGCGCAGGGTGACGGTCAATCACGACGTGTGTAGAGTGGATGCCCATGTCGGCTACCCTGCTTCAATCATCCGGGATTTCCTTTCGCCGTGGCCTTGCTTTGGTCGCTGCGGCGCTGCTGCTCGCGGCCTGCGTCGCCGTGCCGCCGGCGCCGACTCTTGCGGTGGCGCAACTGGCACCCAAGGGCACCCTGCGCACGGCGATCAACTACGGCAACCCGATCCTGGCGACGCGGGACGCGGCCGGCGAGCCGCGCGGTGTTTCGGTGGATCTTGCGCGCGAGCTGGCGCGGCGGCTGGGTGTGCCGGTGGAACTGGTGATCTACACGGCGGCGGGCAAGGTGGTGGAGGGCATCAAGGCCGGCGCCTGGGACGTGGGCTTTTTCGCCATCGACCCGGTGCGCGCGGCGGATACGGATTTCAGCGCGGCCTACCTGCTGATCGAGGGCGCCTATCTGGTGCCGGCGGATTCATCCATCCGCAAGAACGAGGACGTCGACCGCGACGGCGTGCGCGTGGCGGTCGGCCGCGGCAGTGCCTACGACCTGTATCTCACGCGCGAACTCAAGCGGGCGACGCTGCTGCGCGCGCCGACCTCGCAGGCCGTCACCGACATGATGCTGGCGGAAAAACTCGATGTGGCGGCGGGGGTGAAGCAGCAGATGCAGGCCGACGCCGCACGCCTGTCCGGCTTGCGCCTGCTCGACGGACGCTTCATGGAAATCCGCCAGGCCATAGCTGTGCCGAAGGGCCGCGCGGCGGGCGCGGCCTACCTGCGGGATTTCGTCGAGGAGATGAAAGCCTCGGGCTTCGTCGCCGGGGCATTGCGCCGGCACGGCATCGAGGGCGCGGTAGTGGCGGGGCCGGCGCCGGGCAACTAGCCGCGAATATCGTGATCTTGCCGTCACACCGGCGAAAGCCGGTGTCCAGTGCCTTGAATGGACTGGATTCCGGCTTTCGCCGGAA
>CAIZKA010000136.1 GCA_903933395.1 uncultured beta proteobacterium
ACAGCGCGCCGCGCATGGCGTGCGTAGCGATCGTGGAGGCATCACGGATCCCCAGCAACCAGGCGGCCAGACCGACATCGAGGAAATACAGCTTGGGCGTCTTGACCAGGCGCTTGCCAAAGTTGCGGTGATACGGCGCCAACAGACGCACTATGTAGCTCGCTTCCAGCACCGTAAGCCATTGCCGCGCGGTGACGTGGCTGATGCCACAGTCCGCCGCCAGCGACGACAGGTTAAGCAACTGCCCGCAACGCGCGGCGCACATTTTCAGGAAGCGCTGAAACAGTCCAAGCTCGCGCACGGCAAGCAGTTGGCGAACATCGCGCTCGACGTAGGTTGCAACATAGTTTGGAAACCAGTCCTCGGGCGAAAGGCTGCGGTCGTAGAGCGCGGGGTAGGCACCCTGCCACAGGGCAACATCAACGCTGGTGGCTGCCATTCCGGCGCCGGCGAGCTCCGATTGGGAAAAAGGCAGCAGATGTACCAGACCGACGCGGCCGGCGAGCGACTGCGTTATCTTCGACAACAGCCCGAACTGCTGCGAGCCCGTGAGCACGAAGTCGCCCATGCGGCGGCGCTCATCGACCCAGCCCTGCAGATATGAAAACAGCTCGGGGCAACGCTGAACCTCGTCGATGATGGCGCCGTCGGGATAATTGGCGAGAAAGCGACGAGCGTCCGCCGTTGCGTAGGCAAGCTGGTCCGGATTCTCCAGGCTGACATAGGGTTTCCCCGGAAAGGCGGCGCGCGCCAGCGTCGTCTTCCCCGACTGGCGCGGCCCGGTCAGCGCGACTATGGGGAAGCCTCGCGCCAGGCGCTGGACAGTGCTCAAAGCGGTGCGGAGAATCATGGCTACATCTTACAGATTTAAGTTTCACACTTCAATCTGTAAAACAGATCGGGCCCAGCAAGGAAAGTCGGCGCTGGTGGAGCGGCGGCACCACCGGACGGGGACGATCAGAGAGAGCTTGGCGCGCTCATTGCGTCTGCCAGCATAGCCCCAGCTAGCCCAGGGCGACTGGTTCTCGGCCTGAGCGGACAACCAATAGCATCTGGATGGACGGCTCTTCAAGACTGGGAAGATGCATTCGAAATTTCGGGGCGCTGATCAATGCTATGCCAATGCGATGTTGCGAGGCTTCGACCCGGAGCGTCGGCTTTCCGCCCGAAAGCGGCGCGCCGCGGCGGCGCGTGCTTGCGCGATCCCGGTCCTGTTCGAAACCGCCTGAGCACCGCCTTGGTGCTTTTGGCGCCCGATGCTCAGGCGCGCTTGTCCAGCGAATTGATGGCGCCGTGGATGGCGCGCTCGAACATCGGCCGGTCGGGCAACACGATACGCACGGTCTGGTTCCTCAGGCGCACCGCCAGGGCTTCCGGCGTGATGGAAATGGCGCATGCCGACGCGCTGTTGGTGAAGAGGAACATCGTCCGGCTGGGGTTGATCCAGGTCAGGCGCTCGCGGCGGCCTTGTCCGGCCGTGATGAAATCGACCCAGTCGCCGCGCACGAGTTGCCTCACGCGGCGCAGGTCGCCGCGATCCGGCGTGTTATCCGCATCGAGCTCGCCGGTGCCGGAGAGCGAGATGTCTTGCACGCGGACACCGGTACTGGTGGCATGGCTGACCTGCAGGGTAGGCCCCGCGCCGCGGGCGGACGTCTTTTCCTCCGATGCCGGCGCCGCCTTGTCCTTGGTGGCGGGGGGCTTCTGCGTTTCCGCGCGCAGCGCGGCGAGCTGCAGGTCGACCAGCGTGTCCATGAAAGCCATGCGCTCGGCGGGCGCGGCGCCGATCTCGTCGAAGCCGGCGTTGAGCTTCTTCAGCAGCCCGGGCAGCGCGGCGGCATGCCGGCTCCGTTCCCCCGGATCGTGCTTCGGCGTCACGGCCCATATCAGCGCGACGACGGTCTGCAGGGCCTCTTTGGTGGGCGCGCCGTCCTCCCCGGCCTGCGAGATCCTTCCCTGAACCACGTCGCGCCAGTAGCTGCGCAGGAACTCCTCTATCTCGCGCGGTACCAGCGGCCCCAGCAGCCGCTCGATGCAGTGGTTCGCCGCCCTTTGCGCCTGCATCTGGGCCACACGGGTGCGGCGGATCTCCTCCTCGCGCGCATGCACGGCGTCGGCCAGTTCGCGGTCCTGCTCCTCCTCGATCTTCTCGCGTTCGGCGAGGAAGGCATCGAGCTCGGCGTTCGCGGCGTCGAATACGCCCAGGTCGCCGTCGTAGGTGGCCTCGACCTTGTTGACCAGCTCCAGCAGCTTGACGAAGAAGGGGTCGTCGACATTGACCACCTTGCCCCAGCGGATCGCGACGCTCGAGATGCTGTCCAGAAAGTGCCGCGCCGGGTGCCTGTGATCGGCGAAGAAGCTCTTGTTGAGCATGGCCGCCTTCAGCACCGTCGATTGCAAGCGGGCCACCAGCCCCTTCATGCCGTTCGCGACGTTCGGGTCGCTGAAGATCAGGTCGAACAGCTCGGCGACGATGTCCAGCGTGACGGCTTCCTGCGGGCGTGCGTCGCGCGCGGCGCCGCTGTCGCGCGCCATGCGAACGATGTTGGCATGGGTGCCGGGGGTGGCGTGCGCCGGCGCTGCCTGCAGCGTCTTCATCGAGTCGAAGAGCTCCAGATTGCCGTCGCCGGGTCCGCGGGCGGCGCCTTCGCCGTCCTTGCTCCGCGCCTTCACCAGCCGGTCGAGGGCACTCTCCATCTTGGCCGATTCGACGGCTGCCTCCTGGGGGTCGACCAGCCCCAACTCCCGGTAGCTGCGTTTGAGGCGTGGCAGGATATCGGCGTCGATCAGGGTTTCGTTGACGACGCGATAGAGTTGGGGCAGTTCCGCAGTGAGGCGCTCGCCAACCAGTTGCAGCAGCACGGTGCCTGCCGCCGCGTCATTGGTCACCTCGGCGCAGGCAGCCTCGATGCAGGGCCACAGTGACGCGACCTTGAACGTCTTGTCGCCCGGGTTCATGGCGCTGCGCAGCACCAGGTAGGAAATCCGCCGTTCCAGCGAGTTGGTTTCTTCGCGGCAGGCCAAGGTCAGGCGCTCGAGGACCTCGTGTGCAGCCAACTGCAGGGCGAGCTCGGCATCGGTCGCGATCTTCAACGCTCTCGCGTCGCCGTAGCCGTCGCCATAGCCATCGCCCGGTTTCGCCGCCTGCCGGGCTCGCTCGGCGAGGCTCGCCATCAATGCCGGCGTCACCTTGCCCCAGTTCTGTTGCAGCGCGGGTTTCAGGGTACCGGCGGCGATGCGCTGGGCCAGGTCCTTGCTGGCACTGCCGCGCTCGCCGGCTTTCTGGATCAGGGCAGGCCCGAGTTCCTCGAACAGTTCGGACAAGTCGCTTTCCATCTGCTGGCGGCAGCCGGCGATCAGCTTCGCCAGCGTTGCGGCGTCTTTTTCCGTCATTTCGGGTCTGGTCGGAGTGTCGAGGTGCCGAATTGTCCCATTATTAGCCTGCGCGCATTTTCCGGGAATGAAAGGATTTCCGGTCCTCCAATGGCTTTCGGGGGGCCGGAAGCCGCCCGCCGCGCCGTGTCACCGGCGCCGACTTTCGCAGTGATGAGCTTCCAGCGCCTCATCGTCCTCCTGCTTGGCCATGGCGTAAAAGTAGGCCGTGGTCTCCTTCAGCGCGCCGGTCAGCGCCTGGCGGATGTTCGGCGGCAGGCCATCCCAGAACCGCTTGTTGGCGATCACCACATAGCCGTGGTAGGTGGCCGTGGTACCAGAGCGCGAATGGCGTGCCGGATTGAACGGCTGCAATAGGCAGAGGAGCAGCCTCTCGCGAAACCACTTTCTGAGCGCGACGACACCAGAACCCTATTCTTCAGTCATGAAATCTGAATGGCGGTTCCCGCTGCAGTCCAGTCGTCAAGGTAGGAAGCGCTCAGGCCGTTCAGACCGATAAGCTGACGTTGTCAGCAACCCGGCTACCTCCCATTTACTACCATCGGTGATTACCCGGCGCTGGTGGTACCGCGAAGATGGTACGGAGCAAGGCGATACAATTACAGTTTCATGCTCACCTCATTGCGTTGGAGACTCCCATGCCCGCCTATCGTTCCCGCACTTCCACCCACGGCCGCAACATGGCCGGCGCACGCTCGCTGTGGCGCGCCACCGGCATGAAGGATGGCGACTTCGGCAAGCCGATCATCGCCGTGGTCAACTCCTTCACCCAGTTTGTGCCCGGCCATGTGCATCTGAAGGACATGGGGCAACTGGTCGCCCGCGAGATCGAAGCGGCGGGCGGCGTGGCGAAGGAATTCAACACCATCGCCATCGACGACGGCATCGCCATGGGCCACGGCGGCATGCTGTATTCGCTGCCTTCGCGCGAATTGATCGCCGACTCGGTCGAATACATGGTCAACGGGCATTGCGCCGACGCCATGGTGTGCATTTCCAACTGCGACAAGATCACCCCGGGCATGCTGATGGCGGCGCTGCGGCTCAACATTCCCGCCGTGTTCGTTTCCGGCGGGCCGATGGAGGCCGGCAAGGTCAAGTGGCATGGCGAGTATCGAATGGTCGACCTGATCGACGCCATGATCGAATCCGCCGACAGCAAGAACAGCGACGCGGAAGTTGCCAGCATGGAGCGCTCGGCCTGCCCGACCTGCGGTTCGTGTTCGGGGATGTTTACCGCCAATTCGATGAACTGCCTGACCGAGGCGCTTGGCCTCTCACTGCCGGGCAACGGCTCGCTGCTGGCAACCCATGCCGACCGCGAAAAGCTCTTCCTCAAGGCCGGCCGCCTGATCGTCGAACTGAGCAAGCGCTGGTATGAGAAGGACGACGCCTCGGTGCTGCCGCGCTCAATCGCCAGCTTCAAGGCCTTCGAGAATGCCATCGCGCTCGATATCGCCATGGGCGGTTCGACCAACACGGTGCTGCATCTGCTGGCCGCCGCGCAGGAAGCCCGCGTCGATTTCAACCTGGCCGACATCGACCGCATGTCGCGCAAGGTGCCCTGCCTCGCCAAGGTCGCCCCGGCAACACAGAAGTACCACATGGAGGATGTGCATAGGGCGGGGGGCATCATGGCGATCCTCGGCGAACTCGACCGCGCCGGGCTGATCAATCGCGACTGCCCTACGGTGCTCTACCCGAGCATCGGCGAGGCGCTCGACTGCTGCGACGTCAAGCGCAATGCCAGCGCTGCGGTGCATGATTTTTACCGCGCGGCGCCGGGCGGCGTGCCGACGCAGACCGCCTTCTCGCAGAATCGCCGCTATCCGAAGCTGGATCTCGACCGCGCCAACGGCTGCATCCACGATCTGGCCCACGCCTATTCCAGAGACGGCGGGCTGGCGGTGCTTTACGGCAACATCGCGGAGAAAGGCTGCGTGGTCAAGACCGCCGGCGTCGATGATGCCAACCTCAGATTCACCGGCCGCGCCCGCATCTGCCAGTCGCAGGAAGAAGCCGTGGAGAAAATTCTCGCCGACCAGATCGTCGCCGGCGACATCGTGATCGTGGTCTATGAAGGGCCGAAAGGCGGGCCCGGCATGCAGGAAATGCTGTATCCGACCTCCTATCTGAAGTCCAAGGGCATGGGCAAGGTCTGTGCCCTGCTGACCGACGGACGGTTTTCCGGCGGCACCTCGGGACTTTCCATCGGCCATGCCTCGCCGGAAGCGGCGGCAGGCGGCGCCATCGGCCTGGTGGAAGAGGGCGACACGATTGAAATCGACATCCCCAACCGGTCCATCCATCTCGCGGTTGAAATGTCGGCGCTGGCGACACGGCGAGCCGCGATGGAAGCCAGGGGAAGCCAAGCCTGGAAGCCATTGAATCGTCAGCGAGAAGTCTCGCCGGCGCTCAAGGCCTATGCCGCCATGACCACCTCGGCCGACACTGGTGCAGTGCGGGATATTTCACAGCTTTCTTGACCCAGATCAAATCTCCATCGGTATATAAGAAGATAATGATTTGCATATAAATCGTTATGCAGTCGATGGAGGTGTTTCATGCGTCATTCATTTACCCGGGCCGCGTTGCTGCTGTGCAGCGCCGGCTGGCTGGCCGCCACCGGCCCTGCACTGGCTGAAGAAGCAAAAGCGGAACCCAAACCGCTCAAGCTGACCACCACCGCCGATCACACCAAGTTCAAGGAGTTGCAGAAGGTCTTCAGCTCAGGACCCGAAGTGACCAAGGCCTGCCTCGCCTGTCATACCGAGGCCGCCGGCCAGATTCACCGCACCAAGCACTGGAAATGGGAGTACCTGAATCCCGAGACCAAGCAGACGCTGGGCAAGAAAACCGTCGTCAATAATTTCTGCATTTCGATCGCTTCGAACTACGCTTCCTGCACCAGTTGCCACGTCGGCTATGGCTGGAAGGATGCGAGCTTCGACTTCAAGTCCGAAGAAAACGTCGATTGCCTGGCCTGCCACGACACCTCGGGCAACTACAAGAAGCCGCCCGGCTTCGCCGGCAACCCGGTGGTCAAGGACACCGAATTCCCGCCCGGCTCGGGCAAGATCATCAAGGGCATCGATCTATCCAAGATCGCACAGAAAGTCGGCAAGACCAGCCGCGACACCTGCGGCGCCTGCCACTTCAACGGCGGCGGCGGCGACGGCGTCAAGCACGGCGACATGGACAGTTCGCTTGCGGCGCCGACCAAGGACGTCGATGTGCATATGGACGCCGAG
>CAIZKA010000137.1 GCA_903933395.1 uncultured beta proteobacterium
CCTGATCGGCCAGGCGCGCCTGCTCTACCAGCTGGCCGCCGCGCTCAAGGGTGGCGATTGCACGGAAGACAGGCTGGCCTATTTCCGCGACACGCACGAGTTCCGCAACTACACGCTGGTCGAGTTGCCGCACAGCGGCCCTCTGTCGGGCTACGCCCACGCCGACCTCGACTACGGCACCACCATCGTCCGCAATTTTCTCTACAGCGCGCTGATGGCCCTGCTCTGGGAAGCACTGGAGAAGTCGGGCGATGCGGGGCTTGCCGCGATCGCCGCCAAGTCGCAGAAGGAAGTCCGCTACCACCTGCGCCACTCGCGCGACTGGCTGGTCCGCCTCGGCGACGGCACCGACGAGGCGCATGTGCGCGCCCAGGCCGCGTTCGACCACCTGTTCCCCTACACCGAGGAGTTCTGGACGCACAGCCCGGCCGAAGCGGCGGCCGTCGCCGCCGGCATCGGCGTCGACGTGCAGACGCTAAAGGCCGACTGGGACGCCATCGTCGACGCGGCGCTGGCCGAGGCGACGCTGACGCGGCCGGCCGTCGGCGGCTACGTCACCGAAGGCAAGCAGGGCATCCACTCCGAGCATCTCGGCTTTTTGCTCGCCGAAATGCAGAGCCTCGCCCGCGCCCATCCGCACGGGGTCTGGTAAGCACATGAGCACCACCATCGAGGCCGCCTGGGCCGCGCTGGAGCATCTGGCCGATCCCGAGATTCCGGTCATTTCCCTGCGCGAACTCGGCATCCTGCGCGAGGTGCGCGAGGGGTCGGCAGGCCTCGAGGTGGTCATCACCCCGACCTACAGCGGCTGTCCGGCGATGGGCCAGATCGAGGACGACGTACGGTCGACGCTGGACAAGGCCGGAATTGCGGCCAGCGTCGTCACCCGCCTGGCTCCCGCCTGGACCACCGACTGGATGAGCGACGCCGGCAAGGAGAAGCTGCGTGCCTACGGCATCGCCCCGCCGCACCAGACGCCGGCCGGCAGCAGCGTCGTTCGTTTCATCGCCAGGCCCGCCAAGGTCGAGGCCGTAGCCTGCCCGCGCTGCGGATCGGCGAATACGGTCGAGTCCTCGCGTTTCGGTTCGACGGCTTGCAAGGCACTCTACAAGTGCCAGGATTGCCAGGAACCGTTCGACTATTTCAAGCCCTACTGAGTACGCGATGAACGCCACAGAAATCTCGTCATTCCCGCGAAAGCGGGAATCCAGAAAGTGCCCCACCGGATTCCGGAGCCTGCCCCGGACCCGATCCGGGGTCAAGCCCGGAATGACGGGTTCTGAAGCGTCTGGTAGTACTACTCAGTCTCAATCGGAGCATCCCTAGATGTCAGCCCTGCGTTTTCACGAACTCACCGTCAAGCGCGTCAGCCCCGAAGCCGCCGGCTCGGTGGCGGTCACCTTCGACATTCCCGCCGCCGAGCGGGACGCCTTCAAGTTCGAACCCGGCCAGTTCCTGACCCTGCGTGCCAAAGTCGACGGCCAGGACGTCCGCCGCACCTATTCGATCAGCAGC
>CAIZKA010000138.1 GCA_903933395.1 uncultured beta proteobacterium
GCTGCTGATCCACGCCGTACTGCTCACCATTCGCTTCACGCCGCCGGATTTCATCGACAAGGCCCGCGAGCGAGCGCTCGACGTCATTCTGGTCAACAGCAAGAGCAAGAGCCGGCCCGACAAGGCGCAGGCCAAGGCGCAGACCAATCTCGACGGCGGCGGCAATACCGACGCTGATCTTCGCGCCAAAACGCCGCTGCCGCCCTCGCCCAATACCAAAGAGGGCCGCGAGCTGCTTGAAGCACAGCGCCGCGTCGCCGAGCTGGAAGCGCAACAACAGCAGCAGATGATGCGACTGAAGAGCGAGCGGGCCGTCGCGACCAACAAGACCCAGAACAACCAGGCGGCACCGCCCGAGCCGACGCGCTCCGGCGCCGATCTCGCCAGCAGTGCACTGGCCATCGCCCGCATCGAAGGCCAGATCTCGCGGCAACTGGAGGAATACAACCAGCGGCCGCGCAAGAAATTCATCGGCGCCCGCACCGAAGAATACAGGGCGGCACAATACATTGAGGCTTGGAGGGAAAAGATTCAGCGTGTGGGTGAGTTGAACTATCCATCCGCGGCGCGCGGTCGCATGTCAGGCAACTTGGTTATGTACGTCGAAGTCAGCAGTAACGGCGAATTGATCACGGCTGAAATTCAGCGGCCTTCCGGTAATAAGGTTTTTGATGATGCTGCGCTGCGCATCGTGCGCCTGGCGGCACCGTTCGGACCGTTTCCACCCGAGCTGAAGAAGGAGACCGACATCTTGGCGTTTGCACGCACATGGAAGTTCACCGCAGCCGGCGCCCTGCACGCGGACTAACATGGGGGACCGGTACTGTGTATTCGGCAACCCCATCGGCCACAGCAAGTCGCCTCGAATCCACGCCCTGTTCGCGGCGCAAACCGGGCAAGACATCAGCTATGAAGCAATTCTGGTCGAGAAAGGCAGCTTCCCGGCGGCGGTGGCTGCTTTCATCGCTGCGGGGAAGGGGCCGGCGCGGGGCGCCAATGTCACCGTGCCATTCAAGGAAGAAGCCTTTCGCCTCGCCGCACGCCGCACGCCGCGCGCCGAGGCTGCCGGCGCGGTGAATACGCTGAGTTTCGACGCCGGCGCCCTCGTCGGCGACAACACCGATGGCGCGGGACTGGTGCGCGACCTGAAAAACAACCTCGGCTGCGACCCGGCAGGACGGCGCATCCTTCTATTGGGAGCAGGCGGCGCGGCGCGCGGCGTGATCCTGCCGCTGCTGCTGGACAATCCCGCCGAACTGGTCATCGCCACTCGCACCGAAGAAACGGCGGCGCGTCTCGCCCTCGAGTTTTCCCGCCTGCCCGGCTGCGCCATCAACGTCAAACCGGACGGCATCGGCTTCCCGGCTCTCGCCGGGCGAGTGTTCGACCTGGTCATCAATGCCACCTCGGCGGGGCTCAGCGGCGCCGTGCTGCCACTGCCGACTGGCGTGTTTGCTCCGCGCTGCGTCGCCTACGAAATGGTCTACGGCCGCGCAACACCTTTCATGCATCAAGCGCAGGCAGCGGGCGCCCGTGTCGCCGACGGACTCGGCATGCTGGTGGAACAGGCGGCGGAAGCTTTCCACGTCTGGCGCGGCATCGGACCCCGTACCGCGCCGGTACTGGCTGCGCTGCGCGAGCTGGAATGAGGCCCGCACCACGCTGGCTCAAGCTCGGGCTTGTAGCAATGGCGGGGCTGCTTCTGCTCTGGCAGGGCTGGTACCTGGGCTGGGTGATCTGGTGGAAATGGGTCAATCCGGGAACCACCAGTTTCCAGAGCCAGCGCCTTGACGAAGCACGGCAGAAGAATCCCAAGGCAGAACTCAAGAAACAGTGGATGCCCTACGAGAAGATTTCAGTGAACCTCAAGCGCGCCGTGGTCGCCGCCGAAGAC
>CAIZKA010000139.1 GCA_903933395.1 uncultured beta proteobacterium
CGAGTACCCGCTGCCGAGCTCTCCCCAACCTCAGGCGAGTCATTGCGGAGTTATCAACATGCGTTCTATATGTATCCAACAGTCACGCTACGTTCGCGGCTGACCATCTTCTTGCTGATCGCTTTTCTGATCAGCACCTGGGGTCTCGCACTTTATGCGAATCGGATGCTGCGCGAGGACATGCAGCAGCAGTTGGGCGCGCAGCAGTTCGCCACGGTTTCTCTTGTTGCGGCAGGAATCAATGAACAGATCGAAGCCCGCCTGGGAGCGCTGAAGACTGTTGCTGCGGACGTTAATCCGGGCATTCTTGCCAATCCGGGTGCGACGCAGGCGCTCATGGTGCAGCGCCCGCTTCTGCAAAACCTGTTCAATGCCGGCATCTTCGTCACCCGCTCTGACGGCATTGCGATTGCTTCTTTGCCGCTCTCCTATAACCGTGTGGGTGTCGATTACAGGGACAGGGATTACATAATCGTTCCGACCAGGGAAGGCAAATCGACTGTCGGCAAGCCGCGCGTAGGTGTAGCAGTGAAGGCTCCGATTTTCGCCATGTCGACACCCATTCGTGATGCCAAGGGCAACGTGATTGGTGTTCTCGTGGGAGTGACCGACTTGACCAAGCCCAATTTTCTCGACAAGATTTCGCAGCACCATTACGGCGTCACGGGCGGCTATTTGCTGATCGCCCCGCAGCACAAGCTGTTTGTCACGGCCACGGACAAGACTCGCATCATGCAGGCAGTGCCCGACCCTGGCATAAATCCGATGCACGACAGGTACATGCAGGGCTACGAAGGCTACGGCATTGCCACCAATTCCCGTGGAGTGACGGAGGTCTCGGCGGCCAAAGGCATCCCCGTGGCGGGCTGGTTCATGGTGGCCGTACTGCCTACTGCAGAAGCCTTTGCGCCGCTTCACACCATGCAATCGCGACTCCTGGAGGCCATGATCTTCCTCACCCTGCTGGCCGGCGGCCTGACCTGGTGGATGACCTCACGGACGTTGAAGCGCGAGTTCTCACCGATGCTTGATGCCGCAAGAGCGTTGGCTGCCCACTCGGCTACAGATGGGTTCCCGCAGCTCTTGCCTATCGCCAGGCAAGACGAAATTGGAAATCTCATCGCCAGTTTCAATCGCCTGCTGGCAATCCTGGCACAACGCGAAGAAGCGCTGCGAGAGCAGGAGGGACTCTACCGGGCGGTTGCCGATAACGGCCAGGCCCTGATCTGGATGGCGGGGCTCGACAAGGGCTGCTATTACTTCAACCAGCCATGGCTTGCGTTTACCGGAAGAACGCTGGAACAGGAGTTTGGCAACGGCTGGGCCGAGGGTGTGCATCCGGATGATTTGCAGCGCTGTCTGGACATCTACGTGACGGCCTTCGACAAGCGCGAGGCATTCAGCATGACCTACCGCCTGCGCCGCCATGACGGCGACTATCGCTGGCTGCTCGATGACGGCGCGCCGCGCTACGACAGTTCCGGACTGTTTGTCGGCTATGTCGGGCATTGCCTGGACATGACCGAGCACAAGCAGGCCGAGGATGCCCTGCGTGAGAGCGAGGCGCTGTTCCGCGCCGTATCCGAATCGGCCCACGACGCCATCGTCACCGCCGACAGTTCAGGGAAGATCATCAAATGGAATCCCAGTGCCAGGCACATGTTCGGTTATTCGGAGAGCGAAACCATTGGCCAGTCGCTGACGGTCCTGGTGCCGCAACGCTTCCGCGATCAACATGTTGCCGGCATGAATCGGGTCAGTGCCGGCGGTGAGCCGCACGTCATGGGTAGCCCGGTTGAACTGGTCGGCCTGCGCAAGGATGGCAGCGAGTTTCCGCTGGATCTGTCGCTGGCCCAGTGGGAGATCCGCGAGGGTCATTTCTTTACCGCCGTCATTCGCGATATTACCGAGCGCAAAAAGGTCGAGCTGGAACTGGATCACCAGAAGGAGCACCTGGAAGAGTTGGTTCAGACGCGCACGATCGAACTGACGCAGGCGCTTGAAGCCGCGAAAGTCGCGGATCAGACCAAGGACGCCTTTCTCGCCAACATGAGCCACGAGTTGCGTACCCCCCTGAGCGCCGTGATCGGCATGGCGAATCTGGCCCAGGGCATCAGCACGGAACCCAGGTTGCGCGACTATCTGGACAAGATTGTCAAATCCGGCAAACACCTCAATCGCATCATCAACGAACTGCTCGACCTTTCCAAGATTGCCGCCGGCCGCATGGAACTGGAGGCCATTTCATTCAGCCTGCGCGCGGTGATCGCGCATGTCGAATCGGTGATGTCGCACCGCGCTGCGGAAAGGGGACTGGCCATCGTCATCGTGATCGACGACGCGGTGCCCGATGTATTGCTCGGCGACCCCACCCGTCTCGCGCAGATATTTCTCAATCTGATCGGCAATGCGCTCAAGTTCACCCAGGCCGGGGCGATCAAGGTTCGCGTCGGCCTGCAGAGGTGCGAGGACAGCCGGGTCTGCCTTGACATCGAGTTTGAAGATACCGGCATCGGCATGCGGTCAGAGGACTTGAAGCAGTTGTTCAAACCCTTCTCCCAGGCCGACGCGACGGTGAGCCGCAGGTTCGGCGGCTCGGGTCTGGGGCTGGCGATCAGCCGGCACCTGGCGAAAATGATGGATGGCGACATCAGCGTGGCCAGCATCGAAGGCAGCGGCACCACCTTCAAAGTCAGAATCTGGCTGGGTCTGGGCGACGCAGCCGACCTGTCCGCCACCGATACCGATACCGCCACCGCGGAAGCGCTGCCGCAGCGCTATCAGGATGCCCGCATTCTGGTCGCCGACGACCAGCCGCTCAACCGCGAGATCGTCGAGGCGCTGCTGGCTGCGGCCGGCATTACGCCACGCCTGGCGAAAAACGGTCAGGAAGTGCTGGACATCCTGATCGAATCCGGCCCCGATGCCTTCGATCTGGTTCTGATGGATATCCAGATGCCGGTCATGGACGGTCTCACCGCCACCCGTGCGCTGCGCGGCCGGGCCGGATTTGAAAAGCTGCCGATCATCGCCATGACCGCGCACACCATGACCCACGAAAAAGAAATCAACGCCGCCGCCGGCATGAATGACCACATCGGCAAGCCCTTCGACAACCCCACCTTCTACCGCACGCTGGCGAAATGGATTCCCCAAGCCAAACAGAAGACCACGAGCGCAACAGCAGCCTTGCCGGCGAAACCCGAAGCATCGGTTGACGCGGGAAATGAACTGGGCAGCCTGCGCGGCGTCGATGTCGCGGCGGCACTCGCGCGCTTTTGCGGCAACGAAGCTTCCTACCGGCGCTGGCTGGCAGACTTTGTGACTACGGCGGGTGCAATTCCCGGTCAGATGCGCAGCGAGATCGCTGCCGGCCAGGCGGACAAGGCCGGCAAGCTGGCTCACGCTTTCAAG
>CAIZKA010000140.1 GCA_903933395.1 uncultured beta proteobacterium
CTATGCGCAAAAAAGCCGCTCCGGCTTGCACCGGAGCGGCTTTTTGGCGTCTCGCCGGCGCCGACTTTACTGCTTCAGCAGGCCTTTAAGCAGCTTGGCCATTTCCGAAGGATTGCGCGTCACGGTAAAGCCGCATTCTTCCATGATCGCCAGCGTGGCGTCCGCCGTATCGGCGCCGCCGGAAATCAGCGCGCCGGCATGGCCCATGCGCTTGCCGGCCGGTGCCGTGACGCCGGCGATGAAGCCGACAATGGGCTTTTTCATGTTGGCCTTGCACCACACCGCCGCTTCGGCTTCGTCCGGACCGCCGATTTCGCCGATCATGATCACCGCATCGGTATCCGGATCGTCGTTGAAGGCACGCATGATGTCGATGTGCTTGAGGCCGTTGATCGGATCACCGCCGATGCCGACCGCGGACGACTGTCCAAGGCCGATTTCGGTCAACTGGGCGACGGCTTCATAGGTCAGCGTGCCCGAGCGGGAAACGACGCCGATGCGGCCCTTGCGGTGGATGTGGCCGGGCATGATGCCGATCTTGATCTCGTCGGGGGTGATCAGGCCGGGGCAGTTGGGGCCGAGCAGCAGAGTCTTCTTGCCGCCGGCAGCTTCCTTGGCTTTCATCTTGTTGCGCACCACCAGCATGTCGCGCACCGGGATGCCTTCGGTGATGCAGATCGCCAGGTCGAGGTCGGCCTCGCAGGCTTCCCAGATCGCGTCGGCGGCACCGGCGGGCGGCACATAGATCACGGAAACGGTGGCGCCGGTCTGGGCCTTGGCTTCCTTGACGGAACCGAAGATCGGGATGTCGAAGATCTTCTCGCCGGCCTTTTTCGGATTCACGCCGGCAACGAAGCAGTTCTTGCCGTTGGCGTACTCCTGGCACTTCTCGGTGTGGAACTGGCCGGTCTTGCCGGTGATGCCCTGGGTGATGACTTTGCTGTCTTTATTGATCAGGATGGACATGTCGGTTCCTTATTTGACGGCAGCGACGATTTTGGCCGCGGCGTCAGCCATGGTGTCGGCGGAAATGATCGGCAGGCCGGACTCCCGGAGGATCTTCTTGCCGAGGTCTTCGTTGGTGCCCTTCATGCGCACCACCAGTGGCACGCTGAGGTGGGTTTCCTTGGCCGCGGCGACGACGCCCTCGGCGATTGTGTCGCACTTCATGATGCCGCCGAAAATATTGACCAGGATGCCCTTGACCTTGGAATTCTTCAGCATGATCTTGAAGGCTTCGGTGACCTTCTCGGTCGTGGCGCCGCCGCCGACGTCGAGGAAGTTCGCCGGCTCGGCGCCGAACAGCTTGATGGTGTCCATGGTCGCCATGGCCAGGCCGGCGCCATTGACCAGACAGCCGATGTTGCCGTCCAGCGAGATGTAGGCCAGATCGAATTTAGAAGCCTCGATTTCATCGGCGTCCTCTTCATCGAGGTCGCGGTAGGCGACGATCTCCGGATGGCGATAGAGCGCGTTGGCATCGAAGTTGAACTTGGCGTCGAGCGCCTTGATGCCGCCGTTGCCTTCGAGGATCAGCGGATTGATCTCGGCCAGGCTGGAATCAGTTTCCATGTAGCAGGTGTAGAGCTTCTTCAGCGTATCCATCGCCTGGGCCAGCGAACCGGCCGGTACGCCGATACCATTCGCAAGTTCGGTAGCCTGCGCATCGGTCAGGCCGATAGCGGGATCGACGAAGACCTTGATGATCTTCTCCGGCGTCTTGTGCGCAACTTCCTCGATGTCCATGCCGCCCTCGGAGGACGCCATCATGGCGACCTTCTGGGTGGCGCGGTCCGTCAGGGCGGCAACATAGTACTCCTTCCTGATGTCGGCGCCTTCCTCGATCAGCAGGCGACGCACTTTCTGACCCGCGGGCCCGGTCTGATGGGTCACCAGCTGCATGCCGAGGATCTGCCCGGCAAAAGTCCGGACTTCGTCCATCGACTTGGCGACCTTGACGCCGCCGCCCTTGCCGCGACCGCCGGCATGGATCTGGGCCTTGACCACCCAGACCTTGCCGCCGAGCGTTTCCGCTGCCTTGACCGCCTCGTCGACGGAAAAGCAGGGAATGCCGCGCGGGGTTGTCACGCCGAATTTCTTCAGGAGTTCCTTGCCCTGATATTCGTGGATTTTCATGCGTCTTCCTTGTTATGTATGGTGCGTTGATCGGGAGCCGGTATTTGCATTCGAAAGCCAGGTGCCGGTCGTGTCGCCGCGGAACCAGCGCCTGAATGCCGCCGGGTTGCTTCCGAAGTGTTTGTGTGCCGCCAAATGCACGGAAAACCGCGCCAAGGCGCAATTGTTGCGGCGCGAAATACTAACATAAGCGTACTTAATGGAAGCTTACA
>CAIZKA010000141.1 GCA_903933395.1 uncultured beta proteobacterium
AGGCTGCGCGCGGCCTTGCGCTTCGCCGCCCCGTAATCGCTGATCCCTTCTTCTGCCATGAGACGGGCAGCCGCGCAGGCAATGGCGCGGCGCAGGTGGCTGGAGGCTGAAGGGGCAAGCTTGCGGCGCGGCATGGTGCGGATGGGCGTAGTCTGGCAAAAGCGGCTGGCGGTTATGTCCGGCGTCTGCGGGGAGGCAGACGGCATCCCCTGGCGGGATAGAATCCGCTTCATTATTTCACGGAACGGCGACATGCATATCCACATCCTCGGCATTTGCGGCACCTTCATGGGCGGTATCGCCCTGCTGGCGCGCGCTGCCGGACACCGGGTCACAGGTTGCGACGCCAATGTTTATCCGCCGATGAGCACCCAACTCGGCGCACAGGGGATTGAACTTGTCGAAGGTTATGGCTCCGGACAAATCGAGCTTAACCCGGATCTGTTTGTCGTCGGCAATGCCATATCACGCGGCAATCCCTTGCTGGAAGCCATTCTTGAACGCAACCTGCCCTATGTTTCTGGCCCGCAATGGCTGGCCGGGAACATTCTGCGCGGGCGCTGGGTGCTGGGCGTGGCGGGAACCCACGGCAAGACGACGACAACATCCCTGTTGGCGTGGATACTGGAGGAGGCTGGGCTCCAGCCTTCCTTTCTTGTCGGCGGCGTGCCGCAGGGCTTTGGTGTTTCAGCCCGATTGACCGATTCGCCCTTCTTTGTCATCGAAGCTGATGAGTACGACACGGCCTTTTGCGATAAGCGCTCCAAGTTCGTGCATTACCAGCCGCGGACGGTGATCTTGAATAACCTGGAGTTCGATCACGCCGACATCTTCGGTGATCTTGCTGCTATCGAGACGCAGTTTCATCATTTGGTGAGGACGTTGCCGGGTAACGGCCTGATCGTCGCCAATGCTCAGGAGGAGTCGTTGCGGCGTGTGCTGGCGCGTGGCTGCTGGACTCCCGTTGAATGGTTTAACGGCGAGGAGGGCTGGCAGGCCGGGGAGTCCGACGCTTCAGGCGTCTTTGAAGTAAGTCTGGCCGGCAAGTCCCTAGGCCGGGTTAATCGTTTCGATCTCGCGGGCGCCCATAACAGGGCCAACGCCGTGGCAGCACTGGCGGCAGCGAGGCATGCCGGCGTCCCGGTGGCTGTCGGCCTCAAAGCGCTGGAAAGCTTCAGCGGCATCAAGAGGCGATTGGAGACGCGTGGCACCGTGCGCGGAGTCACTGTTCTCGACGATTTTGCTCATCACCCGACGGCGATTCGCGTCACGCTGGAAGGCCTGCGCCAGAAGCTCGGACCCGCCCGCATTCTGGCCGTGCTGGAGCCGCGTTCAAATACCATGAAACTCGGCGTGATGAACGAACAATTGCCCGGCAGTCTGGCCGAGGCCGATGCAGTCTTCTGCTACGCCAGCAAACTGGGTTGGGATGCCGCGCAGGCCTTGGCGCCGTTGGGTGCACGGGCGCAGGTTTTCGATGACCTGGAAGACCTGGTTGCTGCAGTGGCCGCTTCCGCTCAGGGTGGGGATCAGGTGCTGGTGATGAGCAACGGAGGCTTTGGCGGGGTTCACGATAAGCTCCTTAGGGCGCTGGCAGGCTGACCCAGGAAGACAGCCCGTTGATTATTGGCCGATCAGGCGGAAGGATCGGTCCCAGTTCCAAAATTTGGGAGTACGAAAACTTGAACGAAAAACCTTTGGACAGGCGCCCTTTCTTTTGGGCAGCAGGCGTTGTGCTGCTGTTGATCACTTGTTGGCAATTGCTGGAATACGCGGCCGGGCAGCGGCTGCACAATACTTCGCTATGGCAGCGCTGGCATCCCGTCACCCTCCGTTCCGCGCCGCAGACGGCAACTCCGGTCAGCGTCACCGATACGCGGCTGTCGCAGGTAATTGTCCAGACCGAACTGGGCTTGTATTTTCTTACGGGTGCGCGCTATGTGCCAAAGGCCGGAGAGGCTGTCATCGTTGCCGCCAATGACGGCTGGGCGCTTTACTTATGTGCCGCCAATGGCGAGCGCTGCATGACGATCCACTCGTTTTGTTCGGGCGTCATGTGGCCCAAGCTTGATCGGGATGCCGAGGGACGGATTACCGGTTGCCACGCCCCCTATCTGGCATCAGGGACCGCGCCGGTCGTAGCCGCGATCACCAACCCGCCTCCCGATCGGGCAGGACAGGAAGGGGGGCGTCGCCAGGTCAAGGTCAATGTCGCCAAGGGGATGACCCATCCACGTGAATGGGCGCATTTGATGGGGCTGCCCCTTGCGCCGCCGGTAGTGGCGCCCATGGGGCCGCTGCCCGCCAAGCCGTGACTGGCGCTACAGCGAGAATACTTTGTCGGAGCAAATGCGATCCGGGACGGCACACGAAATCCCTGAGCCGCTACTACTGCTCCGAACAGCTTGGTGTTGCCGCGGCGGGCCTTACGGGTTCAGGGATGCAACATACACGGCAACGGCTTCGATCTCCTGATAGCTCATGCGTGCCGTGATGTTCCGCATGACTTGGGCGGCATCATTGGTTCGTTTGCCGTCCTTGTAGTCCTTCAACTGTTTGACAAGGTAGCTCACATGCTGACCGCCGATGGCCGGCGCAAGTATTGCGGGCTGATTCGACATCAATTTATCCCAGTTCTTGTTGCCGGCACCTCCGAGACCGTGGCAGCCAACACACGCCGCCACGACATCCGGGCGCCCCTTGCCCTTGAAAAATATTTTCTCGCCGGCCGCCATGGACTCGCTTGTCCCGGCTTCGCCGGACTTAACTTTCTGTTTCGCGAAATAGGCGGCAATATCGGGAATGTCAGCCTCGGAAACGGACTGCGCCATCGGTGACATCTGCGCGTTGGTCCTGCGGCCTGCCTTGAAATCCAGAAGTTGCTTGGCAATGTATTCGGGCACCTGCCCGGCCAGTTTGGGCCAGGGCTCTGCGGGGGGTGGTAGCGCCACGCTATTGCCATCGGCGCCGTGACAGCCGGCGCAGGCCGCTGCTTTTTGTTGGCCGGCTTCCGGGTTTCCGGCGGCAAGGGCTGTGGTGGCGAGTACCGCAAACACAACGCCGGCAAGCCGTTTACCAAGACCAGTCATCGCATTTCCTCCGCATTTTTCGGCTTGCGCCGCTGTTAGTTTATGTTTAAAGTGTCGCGAATTGTCGCAGCATGCGACGCAAATTACAACGGTAATTCCTCGGGGGGGGGGAACAAATGGCTCATGAACACGCCCATGCCGCGCACGATGACCATGCTCATGCCCATTGGGATACCAGCATCTGGCCATTCGTCATCAGCTTCGGCATTCTCGCTCTCGCGATCGCTTTTTCCTTCCATTACGTCTATCACAAGCCCTTTGCCGCGGTGCTTTCCCTCGGTATCGGCACACCTCTGATCCTGGCCGGCATCGCCGGCTGGACCAGCGAGGCGATGGGAAAGGGGGAAGGCCTTTCCTTTGGCGCAATGGGCTGGTTCATCCTTGCCGAGGCGATGATTTTTCTTTCGCTTTTCGCCGCCTATTGGTACCTCCGCCTGAATGCTCCCGTATGGCCGCCGGCGGGCAGCGTTCCCCTGCCCAAACTGATTCCGGCGATGATGACCGTGATCCTCGTGGTGTCGAGCCTGACCATTCATCGCGCCGAAGACCTGCTCCACGTCGGCGATAGGAGTGGCTACATCCGCTGGCTTCTCATAACCATCGTGCTGGGTTTCTGCTTCCTCGGCATGTCCGGATTTGAATGGAGCCACCTCATGCACGAGGGCTTCCACATCGGCACCAATGTGCAAAGCACCATCTTCTTTTGCATTACCGGTTTGCACGGCTCCCACGTGGTAGTCGGTCTCGCCATCTTCATCGCCGGATTGTTCCCCGCCCTGCGCGGCAACGTGGATGAAGGTTTCGCCCGCACCGCGGGTTTGTACTGGCACTTCGTGGATATCATTTGGTTCTTCGTTGTCTCTCAGGTTTATTACTGGTAACGGCCTGCGTCATGGCCCACGCAGTAAGCCTGCCTACGCAGACGTCTGTGACGGCCGGGTCCGTCGTGCAGATCGACGAACCCCGCTATCTGGGGGCCCGGCTGCCTGCCGAAACGCTATTCGAGGACGAGAGCGGTGTCCGCTTCACGCTGGGTGATACCCTCGGCAAGCCGGTGATTCTGGTTTTGTCCTACTACGGCTGCGACGGTACCTGCCCGACGATAGACATCGAACTGGCTGCGGCGCTGTCGCGACTTGACCGGTTCAAGCTTGGCAGCGACTTCCGGGTACTGACGGTGTCGTTCGACGCCCGCGACACCAGTGGCACCGCAGCCGAATTCCTGAAGAAGACCGGCGTGTCATCAGCCGGCGGCTGGCGTCATGCGGTGTTGAAGGATACGGACGTCAAGGCCTTTGCCGGCAGCGTCGGCTTCAACTATTTCTGGTCGGACGCCGCCAAGGCTTTCATGCACCCGAACGTGCTGATCTTCCTTACGCCGGAAGGCCGCGTAGCCCGCTACATTTACGGTACGCGCATGGATGCACGCAACATCGAGCTGGCGCTGATCGATGCGGACTGGAATCGCATTTCCAACTCCACTGCCGTATTCGACATGCTGACAGGCGCCTGTTTCAGCTACAACTATGCAGAAGGAAAATACCAGATGAATTACTCGATGGCGGCCGGACTTGGCGCCTTGGTATTGGGAATTAGCATGCTCGGACTTGGCTTCTGGGCGTACCGGAAAAAAATTGGGGGGGCGCATGCGTAACCTGAAAAAACTGGGCGCAGCCGTCGCAGGCTGTCTCATTTCGGCATCCACTGCCTTTGCGGAGGGGTACCCGGTTGCTGCCGGGTCAGGGGCGCCGCCGGCGGTAAGGGATCCGGCCGCGGGATGGGATCATCTGTGGCGGGAAGTCATTATCGACATCACCATCATCGGCGTGGTGTTCGCCCTCATTACGGCCTGGCTGCTGTGGCGTTATCGTCACCGCCCGGGCAACGAGACCGGACACGCGCCAAAACTCAGCGCGGCCGCGGCAGTGGCATGGGTAGTGATTCCGACGTTTGTCTTTCTTGCCGATGATCTCTACATCGCGGCAAATGGCTGGCATTTGTGGAACGTCTATCGCGAGGTGCCGGCCGACCGGCTTGAGATCAGCCTCGAAACCGGCATGTACAGCTTCGACTACACCTACCCCAACGGCTTGCGTACGCAAAACGAGTTGAAGGTTCCCGCCGGCAAGCCGGTGCTGCTGCGCATGACCAGTCGCGATACGCTGCACAACCATTTCATTCCCGACTTCCGCGTCAAGGAAGATTCGATGCCGGGCCGCATCACCTACCTGTGGTTCCTCCCCAAGGAAGCCGGCAAGCAGCATGTGGTCAGCTGCGCGGCCTACTGCGGCGTCATGCACTCTTACATGGCCAGCAAAATTGTGGTTTTGTCGCCGGAGGACTACAAGGCCTGGTATGACAAGGAAGGCGCCAAATTGAACGAGATGAAGTCGGCCGCAGAGCAGACCAAGGCCATGCCGGCCAAGAAGAGTTGAAGGGATACCCGCAATGAATATCAAGGAATGGATTTTCACCACTGACCACAAGCGTGTGGGGATCCTCTATCTGATCGGCTCGATGGCGGCTTTCGCGGTCGCCGGTGTTATGGCAATGATGATGCGGATCGAACTGTCATCCCTCGGGCCGACCATCACCGCCAATCCGACCACGTACAACGTCTGGCTCTATTCGCATGGCGCCATCATGATTCTCGCCTTCCAGATTCCGGCGCTGACGGGTTTTTTTGCCAACTTCTGCATACCGCTGATGATCGGCGCCAAGGACGTGGCCTTCCCTCGCGTCAATGCCCTTTCGGTATGGCTGTTCTATGTGGGCGTGATCCTGGCGCTGCTCACGTTTTTTGTCCCCGATCCTCCTGATGTGATGTGGACCGGCTACCCGCCCTATTCCACCATCACTACGGGAAATACCGCGTTCTATACGTTTACCGTGCTGATTCTGGGCTTCGCCTCGATCATCGGCGGTGTAAACTTTCTCACCACGGTCGTCTACATGCGGGCGCCGGGCATGGGGTGGACCAAGCTCAACATATTCGTCTGGTGCACCCTGGGGGCCTTTGTCCTGCAGTTGATCTTCGTTCCGGTGCTGGGTACTGCGGTAACCCTGATCAGCCTGGACAAATATCTGGGTACCCACTTCTTCGATCCAACCAATGGCGGCGACGTGCTCACCTACCAGAACCTGTTCTGGTTCTACTCCCACCCTGCGGTATATGTGATCTTCCTGCCGTTTTTCGGCGTCCTGTTCGAGATCGTTGCCACTTTCGCGCGCAACCGGGTGTTCAATTACAAGATGGTGGTTTTCGGCGGCATCTTCGGCATTGTCGCTCTCGCCGGGGTTGTCTGGGTGCACCACTTGTACGTTTCCGGAATGGCCGACTGGCTGCGGATTGGCATGATGGTAACGACACTGATGATCTCGGTGCCGGTGGGCCTGATGTTGATCGGACTGGTGGGAACCCTTTACAAGGGCTCGATTTCGTTCGAAACGCCGATGCTGTATGCCTCCGGCGTAATGTTCCTGTTCCTCATCGGCGGACTTACCGGCATTCCGCTGGCGGTGCCGTCGCTTACCGTTCATCTGGCCCGGACTTATTACGTGGTGGGCCACTTCCACTACGTAATGGCGGTCGCGGGGACGTTCTCGATCTTTGCCGGCGTGTACTACTGGTTCCCCAAGTTCACCGGCCGCATGTACAACGAGTTCTGGGGCAAACTTGGTTTCTGGATCACGTTTGTGGGTACCAACATGGTCTTCTGGACCATGATGGACATCGGTGTCCAGGGGATGCCCCGGCGCTATTATGACTATGCGCAATTCCCGCAGTTTGTCAGCGCCCACCAGTTCATGACGTTGGGATCGATAATTCTCGGTATCGGCTTCGTGATAGCCGTGGTCAACTGGATCGTCGGCGCAATACGCGGCCCCAAGGCTGGCGACAATCCCTGGGGTTCCCATTCCCTCGAGTGGACTACCGTTTCCCCGCCGCCTCATGGCAACTGGCCGAGTCCGCCTTCGGTGGCGGAAAACTGGACTCCCTACGGCTACGATAAACCTTGATCGGCGGGTTCAGAGTCGGGTAGGCAGCGGGTGGAACTGCCTGCTCCGGATCAACGGGGATCGGCTAACCCAGCAAACAGTGGCTGGTTGCGCTGGTTGTTGTTCAGTGGACTCCTGCTGACGTTGCTGGGCGCAGTGCTGATACTGCGAACTGCAGGCAGCGGGCCCTCACCGGAGGGAGAATTGCCCGGCGTCACCGAAGTCCGCGACGACAAGCCTCTGCCGGTTTTCGCTCTGCGCGGACCACGCGGGGAGTTCACCAATTCGCATTTTCTCGGGCACTGGAGCTTCATGTTCTTTGGCTACACGCAATGCCCGGATGTTTGTCCCACGGGGCTCACCCTAATGAAGGAGGTTAGGGCGATGCTTGGTACCGCCCCGCCAGCGACGGCCTTTCAGGTGGTCTTCGTTTCCGTCGATCCTCGCCGCGACACGGCTCAATTGCTGCGCGAGTATATGGCGGCATTCGATCCATCCTTCATCGGCGTCAGCGGTGATGATGCAGCGTTGTCACCGCTGACCAAGAACCTGGGCGTCTACTACCAGCGCAACGACAGCACGGATTTACAGCGCTACACGGTCGATCACTCCGCAGGGATCTATCTCGTCAATCCGCGCGGGCAACTGGCGGCAGTATTTTCGCCGCCGCAGGAAGCCGCCAAGCTTACCGCCAACTATCGCCGCATCGTGCAGCAGCATCCGAACCAGTGAGGAAGGCATGCAGGCACATGATAAACTTCTCGGCCGGATCCCGGTCACTCCCCAAGCGTGAAAACCACTAGTCTTAAACTGCAATCCGGCTCCGACCGGCTGCGCCACTATTTTCAGCTGACCAAGCCGCGCGTGGTATCGCTGATCGTGTTTTGCGCGGTGATAGGCATGTTCCTCGCAGTTCCCGGAATGGTGCCCTGGCGCATCCTGTTGGCCGGTACCGCTGGCATCGCCCTGGTTGCCGGTGCGGCGGCGGCGGCGAATTGCCTGATCGAACAGAAAATCGACGCGCTGATGGCGCGCACCCGCGGCCGGCCCTTGCCGCAAGGCGAGGTCAATTCCCTTGAGACCCTGCTGTTTTCCGGCCTGATCGGCGGCACCGGGCTGTTCCTGCTCTACGCCTGGGTGAATCCATTCACCATGTGGCTGACCTTCGCCACCTTCGTCGGTTATGCGGTGATCTACACGATCTTCCTCAAGCCCAATACGTCGCAGAACATCGTCATAGGCGGCGCTTCCGGCGCGATGCCTCCGGTGCTCGGCTGGGCCGCGGTGACCGGCGATGCACCGGGCGAGGCCTGGCTGCTGTTCCTGATCATTTTCGTGTGGACGCCGCCGCATTTCTGGTCGCTGGCGCTCTACCGGACCAAGGAATATGCCGCTGCCGGCCTGCCGATGTTGCCGGTGACGCATGGCGCCGAATACACCCGGCGCCACGTGTTCCTGTACACCGTGGGCCTGACGCTGATTACCCTCGTGCCTTACGCGATCGGGATGACGGGCTGGTTCTACCTGACGTCCGCCGTGCTGCTCGACACGATTTTTCTCGGCTACGCCTGGCTGATCTGGAAAGAATATTCCGACGCGGTGGCACGCATCACCTTCCGCTGGTCGATCGTATATCTCGCGCTGCTGTTCGCCGCCCTGCTGGTCGATCACTACCTGCCGCCCTGGTAGGTCAGAGCGCAGCAAGACAAAGGGCAGCCGTGTTACGGGCTGCCCTTTTTCATTCCTGCCGGAACTGTCACGCCGCGAGCCGGCCCTTCATTTTCTGCATGGCCTTGACTTCGATCTGGCGGATCCGCTCCGCCGAAACGCCGTACTCGGCGGCCAGTTCATGCAGCGTTGCGGCTTCTTCGCCGTCTGCCACCAGCCAGCGCCTTTGCACGATGGTGCGGCTGCGCTCGTCGAGGCTGGCCAGAGCCGAACTCAGGCCCTCATCCTGCAAGCGGTCGTATTCCTTTCGCTCAAGTATGGCGGAGGGTTCGACGCTGCGGTCGGCGGCAAGGTAGGCGATCGGCGCGTAGCTGTCCTCGTCGTCATCCGTCAGCGGTTCCAGAGAAACGTCGGACCCGGTCAGGCGCGTTTCCATTTCGATGACTTCTTCCGGTTTGACGCCGAGCCTCTTCGCTACCGCCGTCACTTCCTCGGCGCCCAGAGTGTTGAAGCCCTGCCGCGAATCCGCGTCCTGGGCGAGAGCCGCCTTGATGCTGCGCAGATTGAAGAACAGCTTGCGTTGCGCCTTGGTGGTGGCGATTTTGACCAGGCGCCAGTTCTTCAGGATGTACTCGTGTATCTCGGCCTTGATCCAGTGCATGGCGAAAGACACCAGACGGACGCCGCGGTCGGGATCGAAGCGCTTCACAGCCTTCATCAGGCCGATGTTGCCTTCCTGGATCAGGTCGGCGTGCGGCAAGCCATAGCCCAGATAGCCGCGAGCGATCGCAATCACCAGACGCAAATGGGATGTCACCAGTTGGCGCGCCGCATCGAGATCATCTTTCTCGCGAAAGCGGCGGGCGAGCGACTGTTCTTCAGCCTCGCTCAACATCGGTACGCGATTCGCGGCCGAAATGAACGCCTCGATGCTCCCGCTGGCGGCGAACGTCGGCAAATGGTCAAGAGACAGGGTACGGCTCACGGTAAGACCTCCTTGAACAGAATATTAGCACTCCTTGGCTGAGAGTGCTAAAAGTCGCGGAAGTTCCCGATTAAATTTGTCGGGAATTGCCGGTCTTTCTTTCAGGGGCGCGGGGATGTAAGCGCTACAGGGTCGGGCCGTCAGGGCAGCTACTGCCAGGGATCAGGTCGCCACGACACGACCGGCGCCGGGTCAGGCTCCGGTTTTCGGAGGGGCGCCCGGGGGGCGCTTTGATTTCTTGAAGAAGCGCTTTGAGGGTTTGGCTCCGGGTACCGGGTCCTGCCGCCTCGCCTGCTCCGGGCGTCGCCCCTGACCCTGACCGGAACCCTGGCGTCGTCCCGGTTCCGGCTGCATGCCGGGCGAACCCTGAACGCGGTTGCCCGGCGCCAGACAGATTTCGAGTTCGATAATCTCGTCCCAGATGGCATCGGTGCGCTGATGGTCGGGAATTGCCAGCAATTCGCGCAGGCGGCGTCGCGGATCCGGTGCCTGCGGCTCATTGCGAACCGGTTCTGCCGGCGGCTGTTCACCGGGTGCAGGGTCTGCCACGGGCTGTTCTATGGGTTGCTCTTCGTTCATTTTCATATTATCGCCCGAATAATCGGTTCCGTTCCAGTGTTGTTGGTCGAGCCCGACGGAATGTGGGGTTTTTGCCTACGGACTCCCCGCCAAATGCCCTTGAAGCCGGAACAAGCCGCCGCCAGGACTCCGCGATGCTGCGTATTTTTCAGTTCTCAATTCTGCCTGAGATACTCGCTCAACGAGATCAACGCCCCGAGCCAGCCCAAGCCGGCGGCGACGGCCAGCAGCAGGGCCGAGTCGCGCGCGTCAAGCGACTGGAGGACGAGCGTGAGGTCATACAGCCGCACCAGTTCGCCGAGGGGCGCGCGCAACCAGAGCGCGGCAGCGCCCACCAGCAGCCAGGCGACGATTCCGCCGCCCAATCCAAGCAGCAGTCCGTAATAAAGGAAAGGACGCCGGACGAAGCTATCGGTGGCGCCAAGCAGCCGGCTTACCTCGATTTCCGCGCGATAAGTCAGTACTTGCATGCGAATGATGCTGAAGCTGATCGCAATCAATCCGGCACTCAGCAGCACGCCGAGCACCAGCACCGCCGTGCGTCCCAGCTTGAGCAGGGCATCGAGCCGGCGTACCCAGGCGGAATCGAGCTGTACATGTTCGACCTTGGGCCACTGGCGGAACTCCACCGCGAGTTGTTCCATCACCTCCGGACGCTCATCCGCAGCGGTCAGCACGAAGGCATCAGGAAACGGGTTTGCCGCAAGGGCCTCGATCACTTCGCGCAGCCCGGGGTTGGCTTTCATGCGCGCCAGGGTCTCGTCCCGCGGCAGAAACTGAACCCGCTTTATGTCGCTGCGCTTCTTCAGGCGGGACTCGATTTCCGCCGCCATCGCGCGGTCGGCACTGGATGCCATGAAAATTGAAATCTGGGGTGCTGCTGCAGTCGTGCCGGCCAGGCCCAGGGCGTTGGCGAGCAGCATCTGGCCCCCTGCCGGCAAGGCGAGGGCGACACCGATGGCAAGCAGGTAGAGCAGGCTGTTCAACGGCGCGGCGCCCAGCCGCCGCATTGCCAGGCGGGCGGCTGCGCGGTGGTGATCCAGCCAGACCATCATGGCAGCAGCTTTCCGTGATCGAGCTGCAGGCGCCGCGCGCCGGGAAACAGCTCGCCGGCATAGGTGGCGATCAGAACCGTGACGCCGACATGATTGAATTCATGAAAAATGCGCGCGACATCGGCCGCGGTGTCGCTATCGAGATGGGCAGTGGGCTCATCGGCAAGGAGCAGATTCGGCCGCCCCACAACGGCACGGGCGATCGCCAGACGCTGCTGCTCGCCTCCCGAGAGCATGACCGGCAGGGCCTTCTCGCGGTTGGCCAGTCCCACCTTGTCCAGCGCGGCACGCACCCGCTGCGCCGCTTCCCTGGGCGGGAAACCGGTGATCGACAGGGGCAGCATGACGTTCTCGAACACATTGCGATCGAAGAGCAGCTTCTGGTCCTGGAACACCATGCCGATGCGCCGCCGCAAATAGGGCAGGGCCGAGCGCGCCAATCCGCTCACGTTCTGGCCGCCCACCAGCACCGCGCCTCCGGTGGACTTTTCAACGGCCGCAACGAGCTTCAGCAAGGTTGATTTCCCTGCGCCCGAATGGCCGCCGATCAGCACCATTTCGCGCTCGGCCACCTCGAAACTGATGTCGGAAAGCGCGTCGAGGCCCGGCGGATAACGTTTGGAGACGCGATCGAAACGGATCACTGCTGCCATCCCCCCGCCCCCTTCCCGGGGAAGGGGGTGACTAAGGTTCGCCGGCAATGCCGGCTCCGAACGGTGGATTCCCGGCCTTGGGACGGCCCGGCGGTCGGGGTCACTGACTCGCTCCCAGCAGCGCCTCGACGAACTCGCCGGCGCGAAAGGCCTGCAGGTCGTCGATGCCTTCACCGATGCCGATGAAGCGCACCGGCTTCGGGCACTGGCGTGCGATGGCGGCCAGCACGCCGCCCTTGGCGGTGCCGTCGAGCTTGGTGATCACCAGCCCGGTGACGCCGATCGCCTTGTCGAAAGCCTTGACCTGCTGCACGGCGTTCTGGCCGATGTTGGCATCAAGCACCAGCAGCACCTCGTGCGGCGCCGAGGCGTCGACCTTCTGTATCACGCGGCGCACCTTGGCGATTTCTTCCATCAGGTGCAACTGCGTCGGCAGGCGACCCGCGGTATCGGCCAGGACAACGTCGATCTTGCGCGCGCGGGCGGCGTTGATGGCGTCGAACACCACGGCTGCGGGATCGCCGGACTCCTGTGCGATCACGGTGACGCCGTTCCTTTCGCCCCAGGTTGTCAGTTGCTCGCGCGCCGCGGCGCGGAAGGTGTCGCCGGCGGCCAGCAACACGCTCTTGCCCTGGCCCTGGAAATGCTTGGCCAGTTTGCCGATGGAAGTGGTCTTGCCGGCGCCGTTGACGCCGGCAATCATGATGACGAAAGGCTGATGACCGCCCGCGTCGAGTGCCTGCTCGAGCGGGGTGAGCAGGGTTTGCAGGCTCTTCGCCAGCGCCGAGCGCAGCTGGGAGGGAGTTTCCAGCTTGTCGCGCTTGACGGTGGCCTTCAGTTCAGCCAGCAGCCAGTGCGTCGCCTCGACGCCGCAGTCGGCCATCAGAAGTGTGGATTCAAGATCTTCGAGCAGTTCGTCGTCGATCTTCGCCCGGCTGAACAGCTCCGTCAGCGGCGTATTGAGGGTGTCGCGGGTGCGGGACAGACCCGCCTTTAGGCGTTCGCCCCACGAGGCGCGTGGCGCCGGCGGGGTCACGGAAGCCTGGGCGGCGGGGTCGTCCCTTGTTTTCAGGAAACCAAACATGCGAAATGCGGTCGGAGGTGAGCGCCTGCTGAGAGGCTCTAAGCCGCGCTAAGATGCGCGACCGAGGAATTCTAACAGACGCACTTTCTCTCTAACCGAGCAAAAACCAAGATCCGCCATGAAATCATTGCTTGCCCCTGTTGTTCTGCTGGCTTTCGCCGTATCGCCAGCGCCGACTTTTGCCAACCCGTTCGAGACGAAGCTGGCCAACGGCCTGCGCGTCATCGTCAAGGAGGACAACCGTGCGCCGACCGTGGTGCATATGGTCTGGTACCGCGCCGGCAGCATGGACGAAAAGGACGGCACCTCGGGTGTGGCCCATGCCTTGGAGCACCTGATGTTCAAGGGCACGAAAAACCTCAAGTCGGGCGAATTCAACAAGCGCGTGGCCGAGGCCGGCGGACGCGACAACGCCTTTACCAGCCGCGACTACACCGCCTATTTCCAGATCGTGCCGAAGGCCGCGCTGCCTGAGATGATGAAGCTCGAAGCCGACCGCATGGCGAACCTCACCCTGGACGCCAGGGAGTTCGCCTCCGAGATCAAGGTCGTCATGGAAGAACGGCGGCTGCGCACCGATGACAATCCGACCTCGCTGGTGCACGAAGCGCTGAACTCGGCGATGTTCCAGGCCCATCCCTACCGGCGCCCGGTCATCGGCTGGATGGACGACCTCGAGCACATGACCTGGCAGGACGCGCGCGACTGGTACCGGCAGTGGTACGCGCCGAACAATGCCTATGTCGTTGTCGTCGGCGACGTCGATCATCGCGAGGTCTTCCGCCTGGCGCAGAAATATTATGGCGCGCACAAGGTCCAGGTCTTGCCCGAGCGCAAGCCGCAGAACGAACCGGAGCAGGCCGGCATTCGCCGCGTCAGCGTCAAGGCGCCGGCCAATCTGCCCTACATTGCCATGTCCTGGAAGGCGCCGAAGCTGCGCGATGTGAACAAGGACCGCGACCCGTATTCGCTCGACGTGCTGGCAGCGGTGCTTGATGGCCACGACGCCTCGCGTTTCGCCAAGAACCTGGTTCGCGGCAGCCGCGTCGCCCAGTCGGCCGGCGCCGGCTATGACGGTACGCTGCGCGGCGAGGCCACCTTCACCCTCGACGGCCAGCCGGCGGACGGCAAGACCATCGCCGACCTGGAAGCGGCCTTGCGCGCCGAGATCAAGCGCATCCAGGACGAGGGCGTTTCGGCCGAGGAACTGGCGCGGGTCAAAACCCAGTCCATCGCGGCGCAGATCTACAAGCGCGATTCGCTGATGGCGCAGGCCATGGAGATCGGCGGCGCGGAAGCCGCCGGCGTGTCCTGGCGCGACATCGATCTCCTGCTGGAAAAGCTCAAGAGTGTCACCGCGGAAGAAGTGCAAGAAGTGGCGAAAAAGTATTTCAAGGACGATACCCTGAGCATTGCCGTGCTTGATCCCCAGCCTGTCGAAAACAGCAAACCGAAGAAACCCTCCGGGGCAGCGAGGCACTGATGAAACAAAGCAAATTGAAGGCCCCCCACCCATGGTCCACGGCTGGCTTTGCACAGCCAGCCGGCTTCGGCGGCGCAAAGCAGTGCTTTGCGAAACCCCGCCTGCGCCCCCTTCCCGGGGCGGGGCTACTGTCCAGCTCGCTTCGCTCGATTATTGTGGGGCGCTCACGAGCTCGTTTCACGTTGATCTGTCTGCTGACGTCACTGGCATCGAGCCTGGCGCTGGCCGGCGTCAAGATCGAGCACTGGACGGCGCCCACCGGGGCCGAGGTGTATTTCATCGAGACCCGTGTGCTGCCCATACTTGACGTGCAGATCGATTTTGCCGGCGGCGGCGCCTTCGTTCCGGCCGGAAAATCGGGTCTTGCCGGCCTGACACGCAGCCTGCTGGAAGCGGGCGCCGGGGACATGGACGAGGAAAAGATCTCCGGACGGGTGGTCGACCTCGGAGCGCGGTTGGGAGGCGGCGCCGACAGCGACCGCGCCAGCGTCAGCCTGCGCACGCTTTCCGCAAAAACCGAACGCGAAGGCGCGCTGGACTTGATG
>CAIZKA010000142.1 GCA_903933395.1 uncultured beta proteobacterium
GAAAAATCCCGAGGAAAGGATACTGTCCGGCGTGATCGAAATCACCACGAGCCTGGGCGGCGCCAAGGTCAACGTGACGCCCAAAGCGACGCCAACGCCGAATCCACGGCCGGAAAACAAGGGCCGGCTGGATTCCTGAAGGCGACCCTTTCAACGCCCGGAAGGACAAACGACAGGAACAATCATGGCCGGACCCGCAAGCAAATCACTGATCGCCGGCCTGCTCTGGCTGGCGCTTGCGACACCGGCGCTGGCCGATGTCGGCGTCTTTCTCGCCGAAGTCGTCACCGCCCACGGCGGCGGCACGACGCCGACCGCAATCCACGAGCGCGGCATCACCGAATCCACGCGCCGCGGCAAGGGCCCGGTGGAGCGCTGGTGGCAGGCGCCCGACAGCTTCCGCATCGAGATCGGCTATCCGGGCGCCGCCGAATCGCGCCTTCTGCACGGGGCGGAGGCCTGGCAGCAGGGCCGGCCGGCCACGGCAACGTTTCGCGGGGCGCTGGTGCTGCAGGCCGCGCGCATGGGCCTGGCCTGGCGGTTGCGGGACAATGCGCAACGCGTGAGCGATCTCGGCATACGCCCGGACAACGCCGGAAAACCGGCAAGAGTGCTGGAATGGCAGGTGCGGGAAGACATCCGGCTGATCGTCGAAATCGATCCGGCGACCCTGCTGATCCGCCGCTCGCGCGGAATCCTGTCGTTCAACAACTCCTCGATGGAATTCGCCACAGGCTACGAGAACTACCGGGTAGTCGAGGGCCGTCAGGTCGCGATGACCGAACAGCATTTTGCGATGGGCCAGTTCATCGGCACCACCACGCTCGACAGTGTGGAGTTCCCCGCCGTATTGGCGGCGCCGACTTTCAGTCCTTCTGCCCCCGGACTCACGGCCGGCGCACCCCGCGCGGAAGCCGGCGGCTAAACGCTAGAGCAGCCGCTCTATGTCGCCTGCCATGTCCTCCGGCTTCGTTGCCGAGGCATAGCGAGTGACCACCTTGCCCTCGCGATCAACCAGGAACTTGGTGAAGTTCCACTTGATGCCTTCCGTGCCGAGTACGCCGGGTGCGGCCGCCTTGAGGAAAGCGAAGACCGGATGCGTATCGTCGCCATTGACATCGACCTTGGCGAACATCGGGAAAGTCACGTCATAGGTCAGGCTGCAGAATTCTCCGATGGCGGCTTCGTTGCCCGGTTCCTGCGCACCGAACTGGTTGCAGGGGAAGCCGAGCACCGTCAGTCCCCGCTTGCCGTATTTCCGCCACAGCGCCTCAAGGCCTGCATACTGCGGCGTGAAACCGCAGCCGCTGGCGACATTGACGAACAGCAGCACCCTGCCCTTGCAGTCCTGCATCGACCGTGTGCTGCCGTCGATGGCTTTGGCCGACAATTTGTAAAGTTCACTCATCATTTCTCCTGGTCGAGTTTTACGGCATAGCGCTTGAGGTCGGCCAGACGGACGACTTCCAGCGCGGCAATCGACGTGGATTCCAGCACCACCGGCGGCGCCTTGCCGGCCTGCAGCGCCTCCTGCCAGCGCGCGGAACACAGGCACCAGCGCTGCCCCGGCTTGACTCCGGGAAATTCGAATTCCGGATGTGGAGTGGACAAGTCGTTGCCGCGGGATTTGGAATACGCCAGAAATTCGGCGTTGGCGATGATGCAAACGCCATGGTTGCCGACGTCCTCTTCCGTCACCTGGCAGTCGCCGGTGCGGAAAAATCCGGTCATCGGATCGGTGCTGCAGGGCTGCAGGACGCCGCCCAGAACATTCTTCGCCAAGTCATGCATGTTGTTCTCCAAGCCAAGTCTGGATTATTCACCATGAACGGCCCGGCTGCCTGCCTGCCAAAAAAAATGGCCCGCGAACGGGCCATTTCCATTTCGCGGGCGTGGAGTCAGAGTCCCGCGTCGGCCCTGAGTGCCGCGGCCTTGTCGGTAGCCTCCCACGTAAACTCCGGCTCATCACGACCGAAGTGCCCGTAGGCGGCGGTCTTTTCGTAGATCGGGCGCAGCAGGTCGAGCATCTGCACGATACCCTTGGGGCGCAGGTCGAAATGCTTCTTCACCAGCGCAGCGATCTTGTCGTCGTCGATTTTGCCGGTGCCTTGCGTGGTGACCCAGACCGAGGTCGGCTCGGCGACGCCGATGGCGTAGGAGATCTGCACCAGGCACTTGCTGGCCAGGCCCGCGGCGACGATGTTCTTCGCCACGTAGCGGCCGGCGTAGGCGGCGGAACGGTCGACCTTGGACGGATCCTTGCCGGAGAAGGCGCCGCCGCCGTGAGGCGCTGCGCCGCCGTAGGTGTCGACGATGATCTTGCGCCCGGTCAGGCCGCAGTCGCCCTGCGGACCGCCGACGACGAAGCGGCCGGTGGGGTTCACCAGATACTTGATCTCGCCCTTGATCAGTTCCTTGGGCAGCATCGGCTTGATGATCTCTTCGATCACCGCCTCGCGGATCTGCGGCAGTTCGATGTCCGGTGCATGCTGGGTGGACACCACCACGGTGTCGATGGAATGCGGCTTGCCGTCCTGGTAGCGGATGGTGACCTGCGACTTGGCGTCGGGGCGCAGCCAGGGCAGGCGGCCGTCGCGACGCAGCATCGACTGGCGCTCGACCAGGCGATGCGCGAGATAGATCGGCAGCGGCATCAGCACCGGGGTTTCGTCACAGGCGTAGCCGAACATCAGGCCCTGGTCGCCGGCGCCCTGGTTCAGGTTGTCGTCGTAGGCCTGGTTCACGCCTTGGGCGATATCGGGGCTCTGCTTGTCGT
Organism: uncultured beta proteobacterium; assembly: GCA_903933395.1. Taxonomy (GTDB): domain Bacteria; phylum Pseudomonadota; class Gammaproteobacteria; order Burkholderiales; family Rhodocyclaceae; genus Sulfuritalea. The sequence continues at coordinate 2,777 of CAIZKA010000142.1, forward strand.
AGGCCACCAGCACGGCGCAGCCCTTGTAGTCGATGCCGTACTCGGTGTTGTCGTAGCCGATGCGCTTCAGCACATTGCGCGTGATGCCGATGTAATCGACATTGGCGCTGGTGGTGATCTCGCCGGCAAGGACGACGAGGCCGGTGTTGCACAGGGTCTCGGCGGCTACACGGGAGTGCTTGTCCTGCGCCAGGATGGCGTCGAGGATGGCATCGGAAATCTGGTCGGACACCTTGTCCGGGTGGCCTTCCGAAACGGACTCGGAAGTGAAGAGAAAATCGTTTGCCATGGTCTCGCTCCTAAAATGCTATTTCAGTGACGGCTAACGCCGGCTTAACCGACGTTAAGCGCAACGGCCGAAACTGAAACAAAAACGCCTCGTTGCAGCGGCGAGGCCGGCTTCGAGGCGTGAGCGGGCGACGCTTTAGCGCAATTTGTTTTTCCACCGTTGCCGGTGTTCTCCGCCACGCAAGTTGTCATTTAACTCGGCGGAACAGCAAGCATTGTAGGCCAGGAGGACCTCGGACGTCAATCCGCGGTGATAAGCTGCGCCGATGCTCTGGCTGCTCCAGTTTTGCGCGGCGCGCGCCGCCTTCGCCACGATGTTCACCGCCTGGTCGGCGGTGCTGCCGCTGCTGCGCACCGATTGGCAACTGGCCGCCTGGCAGGCCGGCATGGTGCAGTCGGCCTACCACGTCGGTTTCCTGGTTTCCCTGTTCTCCGTGGGCTTTCTCTCCGACCGCTTCGGTGCGCGCCGCATCTACCTGATGACGGGCGTCGCCGCGGTGACGAGCGGCCTTCTGTTCGCCTTTTTCGCCGACAGCTTCGTCTCCGCCTTGCTGCTTTACGGGCTGACGGGCCTGTGCTCGGGCGGTTCCTACACGCCGGGGCTGGCCATCGTCGCCCAGCGCATGCGCGAACGGCAGGGCATGGCGCTGGGCTTCTATCTCGCCGCCGCTTCGCTCGGCTATGCCATCGGCCTGCTGATCGCCAGCGCCATGATTCCGCTGGCCGGCTGGCGCGGCGGCTTCATCGTCACCGCGCTCTTTCCGCTGTTCGGGCTGGCGCTGGGCTGGCGGGCGCTGCGCGATGTGCCCAACGTGGTGCACTCCCTGCCCGACGGCCATGGCGGCCGCCGCCGCATCGGTGAGGTGCTGCGCAACAAGCCGGCGATGCTGTCGATCTGGGGCTATACCTTCCATGCCTGGGAACTGCTCGGGCTGTGGGCCTGGCTGCCGGCCTTCCTTGCCGCTGCGGCGGTGGCCGGCGGCAGCGGGGGAACGCAGGCCGCCAGCCTCGGCGCCACACTCTCCGCCCTGACCTACCTGGCGGCCGTGGTCGGCAGCGTGCTCGGTGGCTCGCTGTCAGATCGCTGGGGCCGCACCACGGTGACCCTGCTGATGTCGGTGGCGAGCCTCCTCTGTTCCTTCAGCTTCGGCTGGATGGTCGGCCTGCCGCTCGCGCTGCTGGTGGCGGTGGCGGTGTTCTACAACGTCACCGGGGTCGGCGACTCGTCGATCCATTCGACGACCCTGACCGAGCTAACCGATCCGCGTTACCTCGGCGTCGCCTATTCGCTGCGTTCGGTGCTCGGCTTCGGAGCCGGCGCGATTTCGCCCTGGGTCTTCGGCCTGGTGCTCGACTGGGGTCGCGCCGGCACCGCCCTGCCCGACCATGTGGTGTGGGGGTTGGCGTGGTCGACGCTGGGACTGGGCGGCCTGCTCGGGCCGGTGGCGGTCTGGCGCCTGCGGCGGATGCCGGAGGCGATCAGGCTGGCGGGCGGAAAACGGTAAGGGCGAGACCGGCGGGGAGTACCTGACCCGAAGCCAGTCATCAGTTGCTTGCGAAAGACAGGGAAGAGACACTCAGGTTTCGACGCTATCGGGCCGCTTCGTGCCC
>CAIZKA010000143.1 GCA_903933395.1 uncultured beta proteobacterium
CAGATGCCCCCTCCTGCGGCGGCAAGCCAGGTTCCCGGCGCACCGCGCGACATGTGCCGGGTCGATTGCGGTGTAGTTGTGGCAGTCAGCAGCCAAAAGGTCAAGGGCGAGGACGGCACGATGGGGGCGATTGCCGGCGGGGTGGTCGGCGGCCTGCTGGGCAACCAGGTCGGCAAGGGCACGGGCAAGACCGTGGCCACGGTGGCCGGTGTCGCCGGCGGCGCTTATGCCGGGAACCAGATCCAGAAGTCGGCCAGCAGCAAGAAGCTGGTCAAGGTGAGTGTCAAGTTCGACAACGGACTGCAGCGCGATTTCGACTTCGAGGGCGAACAAAGTCCGTACCCGAAGGGTGCGCGCGTCCAGATGCGCGATGGTCAGCTCGCGCAATATTTCGGCCCTTAAATAGAAGTGCCTGCCTACGCCGGCGCCTGGCGGCGTCCGGCGATGCATCGTGCCGCCGGCGGGCGGGGTATCATTCGCCGCAGTCACCCAACAGGATTCATTGCTTGAAAATCCCCCCCGTTGAACCCGGCACCGTCGGCCCTTGCCCGGTAGCCCCCGATGCCCTGCAGGGCATCAAGCGCCAGCAGACCAATCCCGCACGCTGGAACGGTGCCGGCTGGCAGGACTTCGCCGCCGCCTTGCGTGCCGCCGGCGTGGAACTGGCCGAGGGCGCCGTGGCCTGCGGCGTGTATGCCACCGATGCCGGCGGCACGGCCTATGGCATGCCGCACGGCGTGGTCGTCGCCCGCGGCGCGGCGCAGGTTTCCGCGCTCCTCAAGGCCGCGCAGGCCCACCGGGTGCCGGTGACGGTGCGCGGCGGCGGCCTGACCACCGAGGGCGAATCGGTGGCCTTCGGCGGCGTGCTGCTGGACATGACCGGCATGAGCCGCGTCCTGAGCATCGATGCCGCGGCGCTGACGGTGCGCACCGAGGCCGGCATCTACTGGCACGGCCTGGCCGAGGAACTGCGCCGGGAAAATCTCGACTATCTTTCGGCCCCGCTCAACATGACCTCCTCGGTCGGCGGCACGCTGGGGGTCGGCGGCATCGACGTCAATTCGGCGCGACTGGGTTGCAGTGCCGACCAGGCCCTGTCGCTGCAAGTCGTGACGCCCACCGGCGAGATCGTCGAGTGTTCCGATGACGAGAATGCCGAACTGTTCCAGCGCGTCATCCTCGGCTACGGCCAGTTCGGCGTCATCACCGAGGCCACGCTGCGCATCCGGCCCTACACCCCCTTGCGCATGCACTACTACTATTACTCGTCGCTGCGCACCGCCATCGAAGACCTGCAGATGCTCGACAAGAACGATGCCAGCGACTACTCGGGCATCCTGACCATCATGGATTGCGCGGTCAACCTGCTGGTGGCTTTCGATTCCGACGAGCGCGAGGCGGCGTTTCGCGCCGACTGGAAATCGAAGCTGCGCGGCTATGGCGAAGCCGGCTTTGCCCTGTGCATGCTCGGCCACTATGCGCTTCGGCCGTGGCGGGCGGGCGAGGCGCTCTACCTGCTGCGGCGCAAGCGCGAGGTGTTTCCCGAGTTCCGTCGTGCCGAGTACATGCGCGACGGCAAAATGCACGACCGTACCGTGGTCTATTCGCGCGCGGTGTGGAAGCACTGGGGCTCGCGCAACATGGTGATTCCCGACCTGGCGACTGGCGCGGCGAACTTCATCGAGGCCGTCGAGCGCGGCAACGCCGTCTGCCGCAAGTATTTTCGCCATTACACGCTGTATTGCGTCGGCATCAAGCTGCGCCCGGAGCACAAGGCGCACTACGAAATGTCCTGCGTCCCGCCAACGGCGGACGGCTGGGCCTACGGCTGCGAATTCGAACCGATGATCGAGGGCGAAGTGTATAGCCGCGACCATTTCCAGTCCTTCAAGAACGCGATCTACGACATCGGCGTCGACATGGGCGCCAGCTACTACCGCTTCGGCGGCATGATGAAGGGCTACATCCGCCGCGTCTTCGGCGACGCGGTAGTCGACCGCCACCTGGCGATGAAGCGCCGCGCCGATCCGGCGATGATTCTCAACCGCGACGTGATCTTCTGATGTTCGGCCTGTTTGCCCCGGCGCCCGTGACGCCCCGCACTTACTCCGACTGCAGCGGTTGCAGCCTGTGCCTGCTGGCGTGCCCGATGTGGCGCAAGCACCGCGATCCGCGCTTCAGCGCCGAAGCCGTGGCCAAGGGCCTGCAGTGCGGCGCCGTCGCCGCCGAGCTGGCGCGGCCGCTGGAAGCCTGCTCGCTGTGCGGCGCCTGCGATCCGGTCTGCCCGGAAGGCATCGACCTGCCCGGCCTGATCATGGACCTGCGGCTTCAGTTGGCAAACTCGCTGCCCGCGCCGCCGCCGCGCCAGGCCGCGCTGGACGACCTGCACGCCCGGATGCGGCAGGGCGCGGGCGATGCCGCCGCGCAGGCCGAAATTTCGCGCGCCGCGCCGCTGCTCCTGCCCGGCCCCGAACTGCGCGCCGACACCGCGGTGCTGGCACGGGTGCGCGCCCTGCTGGGCCTGGTGGTGGTCGACGACGATGGCGCCGACATTTCGCAGGCGCTGGAACTCGGCGCCGTCATTCCGCAGGCGCGCCTCGAATCCTTCCTCGCCTCGCTGCGCGGCCACAGCATCGTCGCCGCGGACGGCCTGCTGCTGCGCCAGTTGCGCCGCTGGCTGCCCGGATCGCAGCGCATGGGCCTGGGGGCGGCGCTGAGCACCCGTGTCGCGGTGCGCAGCAACCTCGGCGAGTCCGACCTCTACGTCATCGAGCCGCGCGCCTTTCATGCCGACCACGGGCGCATGGTTGGCTTCTATGACCGGCTGCAGCGCGAAACCGGCTGCCTCATCAACCTCGACCTGCAACGCATGGCGATTCCCGCCACGGCGCATGGCCTGGCGCAGGAAGCCGGCGAGATGGCCGCGGACGACGACGCGCAGGCGAGGTGGATATTGCAGGGGCGCAAGCCGGCCCGCATCGTGGTCGAAAGCCTGGCTGATCTCGCTGCCTTCAAGCGCGTGTGCGACCTGCCTGTTGTGCACCTTGCAGAATTGGGGGAAGATCCGGAGATGATACAGAGGAGGCCGCATGCGTTCGGTTGATGTCGTAATAGTCGGCGCCAGCCTTGCGGCGGCCGCGGCGGCCAAGCGCCTCGCCGATGCCGGCCTCGAGACGGTGATCCTCGAGCGCAAGGAACTGCCGCGGCACAAGATCTGCAGCGGCATCCTCTCGCCGCGCGGCCACCGCTTCCTGCTGGAAAACTTCGGCCCGCTGCCGCCCGAGACCCTGCATGCGCCGACCTCCTGCCGCGGCGTGACCTTCCACTTTCCCTGCCGCGTCGAAATGCCGATGGATTTCTTCGGCGGCAGCACGCCGCACCTGCATCGCAAGTATTCCGACCACTGGGCGATCCAGCGCAGCGGCGCCGAGGTGCACGACCAGACCTCCTTTGCCGGGCTGGAAGACAAGGGGGACCACGTGCTGGTCCATGCCCGGCGCGGCGGCGAACCGGTCGAGTTCCGCGCGCGCCATGTGATCGGCGCCGACGGCCCCAGTTCGCTGGTGGTGCGCGCCGTCTATCCCGACTACCCCAAGCAGATTCCCTGGTTCTTCGTCGGCCAGAAGTTCCACGAGATCATCGACTGCCCGCTCTCGCCCGAGTATTTCCATTTCTGGTTCCACCCCGGGCTCGGCCACTACACCTGGAGCCATGCGCGCGACGGGCGGCAGATCGTCGGCGTCGGCTTCAAGCGCGGCGACAATTTCGCGAAGAAGCACCAGGTGGTCGAGCAATACCTCAAGGACAAGCACGGCGTGCAGCTCAAGCCGGCGGATGACGATGACGAAGGCTGCGCCGAAAACTTCGGGCCCTCGCTGATCAACCGCTACGTCTTCGGCAAGGGCAACGTGCTGGTCACCGGCCAGGCCGCGGGCTTCCTCAACATGATCGGCGAGGGCATGAGCTGCGCCCTGCATTCCGGCGCGATTTCCGGCGAGGCCGTGGTCGAGGCCCTGCAGCGCAACCGCCCGGTGCAGGAGATGTACCGGCGCATGATTGCCTCCGAGGTGCGTCGCTGCAGCGACCAGTGGAACCCGCTGAAGATCGCCTTCGACCGCCCGCACGAGGCGGATTTTCCGCAGGCCCTGATGGCGCTGTCCTGGCGCGACCGGGCGAAGGTGCTGCGCGACATGTGGAAC
>CAIZKA010000144.1 GCA_903933395.1 uncultured beta proteobacterium
GGCCGATCACGTCCTCCACCGGCCGGCCGGTGATGCGCTCGTAGGCCGGGTTGGCAAACTCGACGACGCCGCCGACACGGGCGATCAGGATGCCCACGGGATTCTGCTCGACCACCTGCGAGAAGCGCACCAGGCGGCGATTTGCGCGATTGAGATCGCCGGTGCGCTCCTGTACGCGCAGCTCGAGCGCGATTTCAGCGTCGTGCAGGGCGCTTTCACGGCTCAGCACCTGATCGCGCATGATTTCGAAGACCTGCGCCAGATCGCCGATTTCGTCGTAACGGGCAATCGCGATGCGCCCGCTTTCTTCGCCTGCCGCCAGCTTCTGCGCATGTTCGCGCAAGGTGCCGATGCGGCTCACCACGGTCTGCCCGCTGAAGGCCAGGCCGGCGAATATCAGGATACCGCCGAAGGCCACCAGCCAGAGGAAATGCGGGCGCTGCCTGGCCTGTTCGTCGATGGCCGTCTGGTAGGCTTCGGCGGCATCGGCTTCGGTCCGTTCGGCCAATTCCGTCAGCAGAGTCTGGATAGCCATGAAAGGGATGTAGGAGCCCGCCGCCGTGATGCCGCGCACGCCCGCCAGATTCATTTCGGCCGCCATCCGTGCCTGTTCGTTCAGGCGCGCACGGTAGTCGCGCCAATGACCGGCAAGGCGTTCAGCTTCCACGGGTGCCACCTTGCCCAGTACGTCGGAAAACTTGCTGATCTCGGCGTCCATGGCAGCGATTTCTCCGCGCAGGCGCGTCACCTCGGACTGTAGCGCGAAGACATCATCCATATGCCCCAGTTCGAGTTCCTGGTTGCGCAAGGCGCCGAACCGCGACTGCAGGGTCTGCAGGCGGGCCAGGGGACGGACATGCTGATCCAGGGTCGTGACGAGGCGCTCCGTGGATTTTTCCAGCATCATGTTGCCGGCGACCAGGAGTATGGCCACCAGGCCGCCCACGGCGGCAAAGCCGGTGAGCAGTTGTGGCAGGAGGCCGAAGCGCGGCGATTTCATGAACCCGTTCCGCTCCCTCTACTTTGCCGCGCCCGGACCCGGTTCGGTCGAGGTGAATCCGGCGCTGAAGGTCTTGAGCCAGGGGAGTTGCCTGTCGCGGCCGCGGCGCTGGGTGATTCTTTCCCAGTCCTGGGCGGTGCGCTTCATCGCGTCTTTGGCCGAGAGTTCGCCGCGCGCGGCCAGCCAGAGATGCTGGTCCAGCGCATCGAGGTACTCGCCGTCGCCCGGCAGGCCGGTGCCCGGCGGCAGCGTTACCGCCCATTCCCTGCCGAACACGGCGAGGGCCTGGGGACTGTAGAGTTCCCGGATGCGCGCATCGTCGAGATGGTTCCAGCGGAACGGATCGGTGAAGCCGCCCTTGACACCGACGGTGCGCAGCGAGTTGTCCGGGTCGGTCATCCACATGCTGAGCAGGAAAGCCAGCTTGCGCTGGGCGCCGCGGCTGGAAACCACCAGGTTGTTGCCATAGATCGGCACGTTCAGGCGAACGATGCGCCCGCCGACACCATTGCCCGGAATCGGCACCGCGATGAACTTGCCGCGCACCGATGATCCCGCCGAATTGAGCAGCTTGGCGCCGGCGACGGTAAATATCGTGGCGAAAACCTTGCCCTGCATGAACAGCGGCAGCGTGTAACTGTAGTCCTTGCCGTCGGCAAGAATGTCCGGCGGCGAATTGCGCACGGTACGCACATAGCTTTCCGTGGCGGCGATGCCTTCGGGCGAATCGATCAGCGGCCGCGCCTTGTCGTCGAACAGGGTGCGGTAGGGCGCGCTCTGCGACAGATAGCGCGGCAGCCAGAACATCCAGCCACCGGCGCGTTCGCGCTGTTCGGCGACGCCGTACAGGCCTTTCTCGGGCCGGTGAAAGAAGCTCACCAACTGGTCGTATTCCTGCCAGGTCCTTGGCACCGCCAGGTCGTGACCGTAGGCCTTGTGGAAGGCCGCCTTCTCTGCCGGATCTTCCAGAAGGTCGCTGCGCAGATACATCATGACCACATCGCCGTCGGCAGGAATCGCCACCAGCTTGTCGCCGAAATAGCCCTGCAGGCGTGGCCGGATGTAGCCCTGCGGCGGCGAGCCCTCAAGTGCGAAGCCGAATTGCTTGAGCAGCGGCGTCAGATCCTCGACCAGGTGCTGATCGAGCAGGTCAGGGAACTCGTTGGTGCGGGCCACCGTGAGGTCGATGTCGGGATTGGCTTTCAGGTTGAGCAGGGCCGGCTGCTGCGGGATCACCCGGGCGGAAATCCGGATTCCGGTGCGCTGCTCCCACTCCTTCTGCAATTCCAGTTCGGGCCCGAGCAGGGCCGCGATGTTGCCCGATTTGAACGCCACCTTGATCGTGGCGTCGGGACGTACCTCGCCCGCGGCAATCAGTTTCTTAACCGCGGCCAGCGCGCGCTCTGCCTGCTCGCCGGCCGTCGCCGCGCCGGGGACTGCCAGCGCCGCAAGGAACAGCATCCCCAAAGCCGTCCGACGCCGCCAGAGTGTCTTCATCGCAGAAATCCCCTTCCGAGGCCGACGCATCGGCCTGTCATTACTGGTTTCAAGGTCACAACCGCGATTTACATGCAAAATTCACGCCTGAAACTGCCTATCGGCCAGCCAAAGCAAGATGCAGCGCCAATCCGAAAAATATCGTCCCGGCACAGCGATCCAGCCAGACGGCCAGGGCCGGCTGACGCTGCAGGCGGGTGCCGAGGCTGCCGGCGAACCAGCCCAGGCTGCCGAAAATCAGCACTGTCAGCGCAGCAAACAGGGCTCCCAAGAGCAGCATCTGCAGCCACACTGCCCCGCGCGCCGGATCGACGAACTGCGGCAGGAAGGCGATGAAGAACAGCGCCACCTTGGGGTTGATCACGTTGGCGATGAAGCCGCGCCGGACATGGACGGCGATCGGCTCGGCGGCAGCGTCGTCGA
>CAIZKA010000145.1 GCA_903933395.1 uncultured beta proteobacterium
ACGTGCTCGGTGATCCAGGCCTTGGTGGTCTTGTTCTTCTTGACCTTCTGTTTGCTCTCGACCTTGCCGCTCACGTTACAATCCCGTCATGACTGAAAATTCCACCCCGCTGAGCCCCGTCCAGCGCCGCGCCCTGCGGGCTGCCGCGCACCACCTGAACCCCGTCGTCTCGATCAGCCAGAAAGGCCTGACGCCGTCAGTACTGGCGGAGATCGACCGCTGCCTCAAGGCCCACGAACTGATCAAGCTGCGACTTTACGGCATAGAACGCGAAGTACGCGAACCCCTGTTCGTTGAAATTTGCACGGCGCTCGGCTGCGCCGAGGTGCAGCACATCGGCAACCTCTTGGTGCTCTGGCGCGAGAACCCGAAAGATGCCGCTGTGCAAGAGTTCCCGGAGGGACGCACCGCGCTGGCGCCGGCGAGACGGCGCAAGGATCCACCCGCAACCAAGAAGCAGGCCGCCGCGCGCAGCGAAGCGCGCAGCCGCAAGCACTAACGTCCCTTGCCCCGCTCCTGCAGTATCACCAAGGCGATTCCCAGCAGGGACTGCACCAGGTAAAGCGCGCTCGACACGCCATGCCAGGTGCTGAAGCGGTCGCGTAGCGCGCTTTCCATCACCTGCCGCGGCAAGGCATCGGCCTTCAACTGGGCAAGTATCGGCTGCACGCCAAAGTGGCCGGCAACGGTCAGGGTGAGCATCAGCACCACGATCCAGAACACCCCGGACTTGATCGCCCGCCAGCCTTTGCCGACAAGGATGAAAAGCACCAGGTAAGTCCCGCAGGCAAGGCCGACCCAGGCAATCGCCGAGAACATCGCCCCGGCGACGGCCCCGGCCAAACTGCGATCCGCAAGCTGGGAGAACAGCACGGGCGCGGCAAGGTAACCCACCGCCAGCATGCCGCCCGCCCAGAGCGTCACGGCGATGTTGTACAGCGCGGAGAGGAAGCCTCTCATTCAGATGTATTTGACGTCGAGGATTTCGTATTCCCGTCGTCCGCCGGGTGTCTGCACTTCGGCGACGTCGCCGGCGAACTTGCCGATCAGCGCACGCGCCACCGGCGAATTCAGCGAAAGCATGCCGGACTTGATGTCGGCCTCGTCGTCACCGACGATCTGGTAGGTCACCTTGCCGCCGCTGTCCATGTCTTCGAGTTCGACCGTGGAGCCGAAGACGACGCGGCCGTCGGCATCGAGCGATGCCGGATCGATGATCTGGGCGTTGCCGAGCTTGCCTTCGACTTCCTTGATGCGGCCCTCGATGAAGCCCTGTCGCTCCTTGGCCGCGTCGTATTCGGCGTTCTCCGAGAGGTCGCCGTGCGATCGCGCCTCGGCAATGGCCGCAATCACCGCCGGACGATCGACCGTCTTCAGGCGCTGCAGTTCCTTGCGCAGCAATTCGGCGCCGCGCAGGGTAATTGGGAACTTTGCGCTCATGCCGTCGTCTCCGCAGGCCCGCCCGCGCTGGCGCGGGATAAGCATGAGCACCCCCTCCCATCCTCCCCCGCCAAGCGGGGGAGGTGACTAGTCACCCTCGCCCACGGGGCGGGGGAAGGGGGGTGGGTCGTCATATTTCCCCAGGGGGTGCGCTGGCGCACCCCCTTCTTCGAGAAGGGGGAGGGGGGAAGTGGGTGTTCATTTAAGTTCTGCGTGCAGGGACTGCAGCGAGTAGGTTTCGAGACCGTCATGACGCATGCCGGCACAGGCGGCACGGCCGCCCTCGATGGTGGTGAACAGGGTGACCTTGGCGCCCAGCGCGGATGTGCGGATCGAGCGCGAATCTGCAATTGCGGCGCGCTTTTCCTCAACGGTGTTCACAATCAGGACGATTTCGTTGTTCTTGATCATGTCGACAATGTGCGGCCGTCCCTCGGTCACCTTGTTCACCATGGCAACCGGGATGCCGGCGGCTTCGATCGCGCCACCCGTGCCCCGCGTCGCCACCAGGGAGAACCCCAGTTCATGCAGCTCGCGGGCAACTTCGACGGCCTTCGGCCGGTCGGCCGGCTTGACGCTGAGGAAAACCTTGCCGGATTTCGGCAATCGAGTACCGGCGGCAAGCTGGGATTTCACAAAAGCTTCGCCGAAAGTTCGGCCGACACCCATCACTTCGCCGGTGGATTTCATCTCAGGACCGAGGATGGTATCAACGCCGGGGAACTTGATGAAGGGAAACACTGCTTCCTTCACCGAGTAATAGGGCGGAATGATCTCGCGGGTCATGCCCTGGTCTGCCAGGCTGCGCCCGGCCATGCAGCGCGCCGCGATCTTGGCCAGCGGCAGGCTGGTCGCCTTGGAGACGAAAGGCACGGTGCGGGACGCGCGCGGATTGACTTCGAGCACATACACCACGGCCTCGTCGCCACGGCCCTGGATCGCGAACTGCACGTTCATCAGGCCGATGACGTTGAGCCCCCTGGCCATCATCTCGGTCTGGCGCCGCAGTTCGTCCTGGATTTCCGGACACAGGGTGAAGGGCGGCAGGGAACAGGCCGAATCGCCCGAATGCACCCCTGCCTGCTCGATGTGTTCCATGATGCCGCCGATCAGCACCTGCGTGCCATCGGAAAGAGCATCGACATCGACCTCGGTGGCATCGTTGAGGAAGCGATCGAGCAGTACCGGCGAATCGAAGGACACCTTGATCGCATCGCGCATGTAGCGCTCGAGATCCTTCTGCTCATGGACGATTTCCATGGCGCGGCCGCCCAGAACGTAGGAAGGCCGCACCACCAGCGGATAGCCGATCTCGGCAGCAAGGCGGATCGCGTCGGGCTCGGTGCGCGCCGTGCGATTCGGCGGCTGCTTGAGGCCGAGGTCGTGCAGCAGTTTCTGGAAGCGCTCGCGGTCTTCGGCGGCGTCGATCATGTCGGGACTGGTGCCGATGATGGGCACGCCGTTGGCTTCGAGTTCGCGGGCCCGCTTCAGCGGTGTCTGGCCGCCGAACTGGACGATGACGCCGGCCGGTTGCTCGACATGGACGATTTCGAGGATGTCTTCCAGCGTCACCGGCTCGAAGTAGAGCCGATCCGAGGTGTCGTAGTCGGTCGACACGGTCTCGGGGTTGCAATTGACCATGATGGTCTCGTAGCCGTCCTCGCGCATCGCCAGCGCCGCATGCACGCAGCAGTAGTCGAATTCGATGCCCTGGCCGATGCGGTTGGGACCGCCGCCGAGCACCATGATCTTCTTGCGCGCCGTCGGCCGCGCTTCACATTCATCCTCGTAGGTCGAATACATGTAGGCGGTCGCCGTGGAAAACTCGCCGGCACAGGTATCGACACGCTTGTACACCGGCCGCACACCGAGCTTATGACGGCGTTCGCGCACCGCCGTCTCGCCGCTGGCACCGGCGGCCGGGTCGGCACTGGCATTGACCAGGGTGCCGATGCGGCGGTCGGAGAAGCCCTTGCGCTTGAGATTGCGCAGGGCAAGCACATCGAGGTCATCCAGGTTCTGCGAGCGCATCCAGCCTTCGATGGTGATGATTTCCTCGATCTGTACCAGGAACCACGGATCGATGCTGGTCAGATCGAACACCTGCTGCAGCGAGTAGCCCTCGCGGAAGGCCTGGGCCACGTACCAGATGCGCTGCGGGCCGGGGCTGGCGAGTTCGCGGTTGATCTCCTCGCGGTCGGCGTCGATTTCGTCGAAACCATAGACGCTGACTTCCAGCCCGCGCAGGGCCTTCTGCATCGACTCCTGGAAGCTGCGGCCGATGGCCATGACTTCGCCGACCGACTTCATCTGCGTCGTCAGGCGATCGTTGGCCGTCGGAAACTTCTCGAAGGCGAAGCGCGGCACCTTGGTCACCACGTAGTCGATCGAGGGCTCGAAGGAAGCCGGCGTGGCACCGCCGGTGATGTCGTTCTTCAGTTCGTCGAGCGTGTAGCCGACGGCGAGCTTGGCCGCGACCTTGGCGATCGGGAAGCCGGTGGCCTTCGAAGCCAGCGCGGACGAGCGCGAGACGCGCGGGTTCATTTCGATCACTACCATCGCACCGTTCTTCGGATTGATGGCGAACTGCACGTTGGAGCCGCCGGTATCGACGCCGATTTCGCGCAGCACGGCGATGCTGGCGTTGCGCATGATCTGGTATTCGCGGTCGGTCAGGGTCTGCGCCGGGGCGACGGTGATCGAGTCGCCGGTATGCACGCCCATCGGATCAAGGTTCTCGATCGAACAGACGATGATGCAGTTGTCCCTGTGGTCGCGCACCACTTCCATCTCGTACTCTTTCCACCCCAGCAGCGATTCCTCGATCAGCAGTTCCTTGGTCGGCGAGGCCTCAAGGCCGCGCTTGCAGATCTCGACGAACTCTTCCTGGTTGTAGGCGATGCCGCCGCCGGAACCGCCCATGGTGAACGACGGCCGGATGATTGTCGGGAAGCCCATGGCGCCCTGCACCTGCTGCGCCTCTTCCATGCTGTGGGCGATGCCCGAACGGGCCGAACCGAGGCCGATGCGGGTCATGGCCTGCTTGAACTTCTCGCGGTCCTCGGCCATGTCGATGGCCTCGCGCGAGGCGCCGATCATTTCGACGCCGTATTTTTCCAGCACGCCATGCTTGGCCAGGTCGAGCGCGCAGTTCAGCGCCGTCTGGCCGCCCATGGTCGGCAGCACGGCATCCGGACGCTCCTTGGCGATGATGTTTTCCAGCACCCGCCAGGTGATCGGCTCGATGTAGGTGACATCGGCCATTCCCGGATCAGTCATGATCGTCGCCGGATTGGAATTGACCAGGATGACGCGGTAACCCTCTTCGCGCAGGGCCTTGCAGGCCTGGGCGCCGGAATAGTCGAATTCGCAGGCCTGACCGATGACGATCGGCCCGGCGCCGATGATCAGGATGCTGTGGATGTCGGTGCGCCTAGGCATTCTTGTTCTTCTCCATCATGCCGATGAAGCGGTCGAACAAATAAGCCACATCGTGCGGCCCGGGACTGGCCTCCGGGTGGCCCTGGAAGCAGAAGGCGGGCCGGTCGGTCCAGGCCATGCCCTGCAGGCTGCCGTCGAACAGCGAGACGTGGGTCACCTTGACATTTGCCGGCAGTGTCGACGGATCGGCCGCAAAGCCGTGGTTCTGGCTGGTGATCAGCACCTGCCCGCTATCGAGGTCCTTGACCGGATGGTTGGCGCCGTGATGGCCGAACTTCATCTTTAAAGTCTTGCCCCCGGCCGCCAGCGCCATCAACTGGTGGCCGAGGCAGATGCCGAAGGTCGGCAGCTTCTTGTCGAGGAAGGTACGGATTGCCGCCACCGCGTAGCCGCAGGGTTCCGGGTCGCCGGGGCCGTTGGACAGGAATATGCCATCGGGTTTCATTGCCAGCACCTCGGTGGCCGGCGTCTTCGCCGGCACCACGGTGAGATCGCAGCCGCGCGAAGCGAGCATGCGCAGGATGTTGCGCTTGACGCCGAAGTCGTAGGCGACGACCTTGAAACGGAACGCAGCGGGCTTTGCAAAGCCGGCACCGAGTTGCCACTCGCCCTCGGTCCAGCGATAGGCCTGCGGCGAGCTGACCACCTGCGCCAGATCCATGCCGGCCAGGCCGGGGAAGGCACGCGCCTTGGCGACGGCGGCGTCTGCATCGATTTCGTCTCCGGCCATCAGGCAACCCGCCTGGGCGCCCTTCTCGCGCAGGATGCGGGTCAGCTTGCGCGTATCGATGTCGGCCAGCCCGAGCACGTTCGCGGCGCGCAGATAGGCATCGAGCGTCTGTTCGCTGCGGAAATTCGAAGCCAGCAGGGGCAGGTCGCGGATTACCAGACCCGCTGCGTGTATGTCAGCGGCTTCGCAATCCTCGCGATTGACGCCGTAGTTGCCGATATGGGGGTAAGTCAGGGTAACGATCTGGCGGGCGTAGGAAGGATCGGTGAGGATTTCCTGATAGCCGGTGAGCGCCGTATTGAACACCACTTCGCCAACGCTGCTGCCTGTCGATCCGATGCCTTTGCCTCTAAACACCGTTCCGTCGGCCAGGGCAAGAAGGGCGGGCGGAAAGTGAGACACGATGAGGCTCCCGGAACAAGGCAAGGCGGCGATAGGAACCGGGCACCGCTTGATTCACATGGCGTCCGGCAAACCTTCGGATTATACCTTGCCGGCCCGCCTATCGCAAACCCGGGGGCAGCTCCCTGCGTCCCGGGCGGCTTACTTCAGGCCGAGCACATCCTGCATGTCGAACAGGCCGCATTTGTGGCCGTGCATGAAGCGGCCCGCACGCAAGGCGCCCAGCGCGTAAGGCATGCGGCTGGCCGACTTGTGCGTGATTTCGATGCGCTCGCCGGCACCGGCGAACAACACCGTGTGGTCGCCGACGATGTCGCCGCCGCGAATGGTGGAAAAGCCGATTTGCGTCGCCGGCCGCTCGCCGGTATGGCCTTCGCGGCCGTACACGGCGCACTCGGACAAGTCGCGACCGAGAGCGGCGGCCACCACTTCACCCATGCGCAGGGCCGTGCCCGAGGGCGCATCGACCTTGTGCCGGTGATGCGCCTCGATGACTTCGATGTCGTAGCCTTCGTCGAGGATCCGCGCCGCGACATCGAGCAGGCGGAACACCGCATTGACGCCCACCGCCATGTTCGGCGCGAAGACGATGGGGATCTCCTGCGCCGCGGCCTCGATGGCGCCCTTGCCCTGTGCCGAGAATCCGGTCGTGCCGATCACCAGGCCGACGCCGTGGCGCCGGCAGGCCGCGAGATGCTCCAGCGTGCCTTCCGGCCGCGTAAAGTCGATCAGGCAATCCGCGTCCGCCAGCGCTGCGTCGAGATCGGCCGTAATCCTGACGCCACAGGGGGCGCCGACAAGTTCACCGGCATCCTTGCCGAGAAACGGGCTGCTGCCATGCTCAAGTGCGGCTACGAGGCTTGCACCGGCATCCTGCTGCACGGCCTCGATCAGAGTGCGGCCCATGCGGCCCGAACTGCCGGCAATGGCGTAGCGGATCTTTTCCATACCCTACTTCTTCTCTTGCGCGTCGGTGCCGGCGGCCGGTCCGGGAATGACGATCACCTGCGCGGCAGGCTTGGGCGCTTCCGCCCCCGCGCCATCTTCGGCGACGACGTCGCCGGCGACGCGCGTCAGCTTGTTGTCCTGAAAGAAGACCGTGAGGATGCGCTGCTCCGCCTCCTGCCAACCACGCTGGTAGCGATACACATAGTCCCAACGGTCGGCGTGAAACATGTCGGCCACCAGCGGCGAGCCGAGAATGAAGCGCACCTGCTCGCGGCTAAGGCCCGGTTTCAACTGCGCCACCATGTCCTGCGTGACGAAGTTGCCCTGCCGCACATCGATGCGATAAGGCGTGAGGACATTGGTGATCACCGGCGCACCGGAACAGGCTGCCAGAAACGGCAGGAGCAACAGGAATCGCTTCATCTGGGAATTCCGGAAAAACACAATTGGGAGATGGCTGCCGCATTCCGGCATGCCGCGTCTTTTCCCGGTCGGATTATCCCAACCGGAGCCTGAAAACTATATCATAGCTGCCCGTTCAGCCATTGATGCCACGCTCGCCGCTCCATGACCCACCCCGACGATCTCAAGAGTATCGGCCTCAAGGCAACCTATCCGCGCCTCAAGATTCTCGACCTCTTCCACAAGTTGCAGGACGAGGGATCGACGCGGCATGTCACGGCGGAAGACGTCTATCGCCACCTGCTGGCCGACGGTCTGGATATCGGGCTGGCCACGGTTTACCGGGTGCTGACACAGTTCGAGCAGGCGGGCCTGCTGCAGCGTCACCACTTCGAATCCGGCAAGGCGATTTTCGAACTCAACGAAGGCAAGCACCACGATCATCTGGTCTGCGTGGACTGCGGCCGGGTTGAGGAATTTTTCGACGCCGCAATCGAAAAGCGCCAGATCAGCGTTGCCCAGGAGCGCGGCTTCACGGTCCGCGAACACGCCCTCTACCTTTACGTCGAGTGCAAAAAAACCAGCTGCCCGCACCGCAAAGCGGCCGTTTAAGCGGCCACATGGAAGCATTTCTCACCTCGACCACGCTGGTCGCCATCGCCGAGATCGGCGACAAGACACAGTTGCTGTCCTTCGTCCTCGCCGCCCGGCTGAGGAAGCCCTGGGCCATCATTGCCGGCATCTTCGTCGCCACGGTGCTCAATCACGCGCTGGCCGGTTCGGTCGGTGTCTGGCTGGCGCAATTGATCGCACCGCAATGGCTGCCGTGGATCACCGGCGCGGTCTTCATCGTCTTCGGCCTCTGGGCGCTGCACCCGGATTCGCTGGATGAGGACCCGAAGATCCATCCGGCCGGCGCCTTCGTTACCACCACGATCGCTTTCTTCATCGCCGAAATGGGCGACAAGACCCAGTTCGCCACGGTGGCACTGGGCGCGCAGTTTCAAGGTGCGCTGTTTGCCGTGGTGATGGGCACCACGCTGGGAATGATGCTGGCCAATGTACCGGCGGTGATCATCGGCGAGAAACTGGCCAAGCGTCTGCCGCTGAACCTGATCCGCTGGATTGCCGCCGCCGTATTCATCGCCACCGGCGTGGTGACCATGCTCGGCGCGCCGGCGATACCGGGATAGCCGAAACTAGCCCTGGCCGAGCATTTCAGCCGCGTGGCGGCGCGTGGTTTCGGTGATTTTCTCGCCACCCAGCATGCGCGCGATCTCGCCGATGCGCGCCTCCTTGTCGAGGACGCTGACCGTCGAGGTGGTTGCCCCCTTGCGCGTCTCCTTGGCGATCGACCACTGCCAGTCGGCCTGCGCCGCCACCTGCGGCAGATGGGTAACGCACAGCACCTGGCGGCTCTTGCCCAGTTCGCGCAGCATGCGGCCGACTATTTCCGCGACGCGACCGCCGATGCCGACGTCGACTTCGTCGAAGATCAGTGTGCCGGCAGCATTGGCCTGGCTGGCGATCACTTGCAGGGCGAGGCCGATGCGCGACAACTCGCCGCCCGACGCCACCTTGGCCAAACCGCGCAGCGGCTGGCCGGCATTGGCCGAAACCAGGAACTCGACGCTCTCCAGCCCGCAGGCGGCGCCCTCGGGCAGCGGTGCCAGCGCGATCTCGAAGCGCCCGCCGGCCATGGCCAGTTCCTGCATGCCGGCGGTGACGGCGGCGGACAAGACCTTGGATGTCTTCACGCGCAAGGCGGAAAGCTTTTTCCCCGACTCGCGAAATGCTGCTTCTGCCTTGCGTTCTCGCTCGGCCAGCGCGGCCGGATCGGCGCGCAAGGTGAGTTCGGCCAGCCGCGCCTGCAAAGACTCCAGCAAAGCCGGCAATTCCTCGGGCGAGACGCGATGTTTGCGCGCCATCTGCGTCACCGCATCGATGCGGCCGTCGAGTTCGCCGAGCCGCGCGGGATCAAGCTCCAGACGATCCTGATAGCGCCGTAGCGCCAGCGCCGACTCTTCGAGCTGGATCAGCGCCGTCTCGAACAGTTGCGCCGCCTCGCCCAGCGCCGGATCAAAAGACGTCAATTCCGCCAGTTTCGCCCCGGCATGCTGCAACATCGGCAGGCTCGCAGCTTCGCCCTCCTCCAGCGCCGCCAGCGCCAGGCCGGCACCTTCCAGCAGGGCATTGGCGTTGCCCAGGCGGCGGTGCTCCTGTTCCGTTTCCTGCCATCCGGCGACATCGAAGCCCAGGGCGACCAGTTCCCCGACCTGCCACTCGAGCAGCTCGCGTTCGCGCGCCGAGGCCTCGACATCCTTTTCCGCGGCATGGCGCGCTTCCCGCGCTGTGCGCCATGCCGTCCATGCTGCGGCGGCGTCACGCGCCAGCGCCTGCGCGCCGGCATGGGTGTCGAGCAGGTCGCGCTGGGCATCGCCGCGCAACAGGGAATGATGGGCATTCTGGCCGTGGATGTCGGCAAGGAAATCGGCGACCTCGCGCAATTGCCCGAGCGTGGCCGCAGCCCCGTTGACATAGGCGCGGGAGCGGCCGGCGCTGTCGATCACGCGGCGCAGCAGGCAGGCATCGGTGTCGAAATCTCCGGCCCGCAGCCAGGATTCGAGCGCACTTCCCGGCGCCACGTCGAACTCCGCGGAAATCTCGGCGCGCTCGGCGCCGCTGCGCACTACCGAAGCGTCGGCGCGTTCGCCCAGCGCCAGCGACAGCGCATCGACGAGTATGGATTTGCCGGCGCCGGTCTCGCCGGTCAGCGCGCCGAAGCCGCCACCGAACTCAAGCTCGATGCGGTCGACAATGACAAAGTCGCGGATGATCAGGCGCAGCAGCATGTTCAGTGGCGGGGCGTCGAACTCCAGTGGAGTTTTTCGCGCAACATGGCGAAATAGCTGTAGCCGGGCGGATGCAACAGGGTGATGCTATGGCGCGAACGACCCATGCGCACCACGTCGCCGGCACGGGCATCGAAGCGCGTCTGGCCGTCGAAGTGCACCCGCGCGTCATGCGGCGGCAGCAAGGCGATATCGATCGTGCTGCTGTCGCTGACGGTGATCGGCCGGTTCGAGAGGGCATGAGGACACAGGGGCACGATGGCGATGCCGGGCACCGAGGGATGGAGGATCGGGCCGTTGGCGGAAAGCGCGTAGGCGGTGGATCCGGTCGGCGTGGACACGATCAGGCCATCCGCACGCAGGACATGGATCAGTTCGCCGTCGACCTTCACTTCCAGCTCGATCATGCGGCCGATGTCGCCCTTGTTGACCACCACATCGTTCAGCGCCAGCGTCTGGTAGGCCGGCTCGCCGTCACGCCGCACTTCGGCATCGAGCAGGAACCTTCGCTCGCGGGAGAACTTCCCCTCAAGCAAGGAGGTAACGTTCTCGATCATGGAACCGAGCGAGATGTCGGTCATGAAGCCCAGCCGTCCCTGGTTGACGCCGACCAGCGGCACGTCGAAGCAGGCGAGGTGTCGCGCCGCATTGAGCATGGTGCCGTCGCCGCCGAGGATCACCGCCAGCTCGGCACGCTCGCCTATCGTCTCGTAGCCTGCCACCGCATAGCCGTTGGCGCCGACCGCCGCCGCCGTATCTTCTTCGAGCAGTACCTCGACGCCGCGCTGACTCAGGAAGGTGGCGAGCGCCCGCAGGGACTCGGCGATTTCCCGGCTCTGGTACTTGCCGATCAGGGCGACGGAATTGAATGCATTGGATGCGGCGGCGTTCATGCGGCCGATTAAACCACAATGCGCCCGGCTTTTTTTCATCAGCCAATGACGGGCTGCCGGCCGGACCAGGGCAATCGCATGAATCTTATACAAGACCGAGAAGCTGAGCGCGATAGGTGTCGGAGGTGGCGGCGATGAGGCGGCGGACCTTGAGCCCGCCCTTGCGCTTGACCGGGGCGAGGCGAATGAGGTTCAAGGCAATATGA
>CAIZKA010000146.1 GCA_903933395.1 uncultured beta proteobacterium
CGACCTGGCAGCGCGCCTCGATCAAGAGCCCGGCCAATTGCACCGCCTGTCACGCGCAGGCAGCGGCAGGCGACTACAACGAACGCTCCATTCGCATTCCCAAGTGAGGACCGCCATGAACATCGAAGCCAAGCCCATCCGCGTCTGGGACCTGCCGACCCGCCTCTTCCACTGGTCACTGGCGACCAGTTTCGTCATCGCCTTTGTCACCGCAGAATCCGAAAAGTGGCGTGACATCCATGTCGTCGCCGGCTACACCCTTGCCGGGCTGATCGCGTTTCGCCTGCTGTGGGGCTTTGTCGGCGGCGGCTATTCGCGCTTTGCCGAATTCCTGCCGACGCCGCGCACGATAGTCGACTACATCAAATCCCTGATGGACGGCAGGCCGCAGCACTATGTCGGTCACAACCCTGCCGGCGCGGTGGCCATCTTTCTGCTGCTCGGTTTTGGCATCGCCGCCGCGGGCAGCGGCTGGGCGGTGTATGAAGATATGGGCGGACACTTCATGGAAGAACTGCACGAAGGCGCCTCCAATGGCATGATGGCGATTGTTGCCATCCACATTGCCGGCGTCATTGTCAGCAGCTGGCTGCACCGCGAGAACCTCATACTGGCGATGATCACCGGCTGGAAGAAAATGCGCACTCCGACTCATGAGAATTCTGCTGGTTGAAGACGATGCCCTGCTCGGCGACGCGCTGCAGGTCGGACTGCGTCAGGCCGACTACGCGGTTGACTGGGTCAGGGACGGCATCAGCGCCGAAACGGCGTTGCTGAGCGAGGACTACGCCGCCGTGGTCCTCGATCTCGGCCTGCCGCGACTGGATGGCCTCGACGTGCTGCGCCACCTGCGGGCAAAGAAGAAGGCCCTGCCGGTGCTGATCCTCACCGCCCGCGACACCGTCGATGATCGCATCCGCGGCCTCGATGCCGGGGCGGACGATTACCTGGTCAAGCCCTTCGATCTGGGCGAACTGGCGGCGCGGCTGCGCGCCCTGCTGCGCCGGGCGGGAGGCCAGTCGTCGCCGTTACTCTCGACCGCCGGGGTCACACTCGACCCCGCCACGCGGCGAGTGGAATGCGGCGGCAATGAGGTCGAACTGTCGGCCAAGGAGTACGCCCTGCTGCACGCGCTGATGCAGCAACCCGGGCGCGCGCTTTCCCGCGCCCAACTGGAACAGCATCTTTACGCCTGGGGCGATGAGATCGGCAGCAACACGGTCGAGGTTTACATCCATCACCTGCGACGCAAGCTCGGCACGGACGTGATCCGCACCCTGCGCGGCATTGGCTACGTGGTTGCGAAGGCGGGAACTCCGTCATGAAGCGTCCGCTCTCCCTGCGTACCCGGCTGGTTGCACTGGCCCTGCTGGCGGTCGCCAGCGTCTGGCTGCTGACCGCCTTTATCACCTGGCGCGAAGCGCGTCACGAGCTCGTCGAGTTGCTGGCCCATCCGCCGAGCACCAACGCCGCCCACTTTGCCGAGGAACGCGAAGAGGTGGCCGGCGAAATCGCCGAACAACTGCTCAAGCCGATGCTGTTCGCACTGCCTGCACTGGCTCTGCTGCTGGCGATTGCCATTGGCCTTGCCCTGGCACCCTTGCGCCAGCTTGCGCGCGACGTCGCCGAACGTGCGCCGGACCGGCTCGACCCGCTGCCCATCGAAACCCTGCCCGCGGAAGTCGAACCGCTGGTGGCCAAGCTCAACACCCTGTTCGCCGACATAATGCGAGCC
>CAIZKA010000147.1 GCA_903933395.1 uncultured beta proteobacterium
CAGGCCGCCGTTCGCTTTCCGGTCGCGCCTGCCTTCAAGCCTGAAGGGAACCGGAACCGGCGGCCAGACTCCGGTTGCGCCGTTCAGCCGAAAACATCAATAAGCGTACCAAGGTGCGGTGGGTTGCCGGCGCCCTGCATGGACTGCGCCGCCGCCTGCACCAGTTGTACCGCGCCCTGTGCCTCAAGATTCAGGGCCTTCTTCAACACCGCCAGGGACACGGCGTCCGCGGTGCGCGCCTGAGCCATTTCGGTGGCAACTGAAGCGATGGCGGTGACATCCATGTCGAAACTCCTGAAGGAATGATCCGGCTTGCCGGAAGGTTTACGACAGGCGCGGGCAGAACCTTAGCCTCGGCGCCATGGGAGAGGCTGCGAATGCGCGGGGCAGGTAGCGATGCCGGCGGCGATTTTCGCAACCTGCAATTGCAGGCCCGGACATTTGCTGTGTGTTGCGGTGTTGCATCGGCGGCCGAAACTGCTACATTCCCTGACCATGATCCCGTCAGACTTGCAAGCAATGCCATGATTGAATCGCCGCTTCCCGACACCGATGCCTGGATCGCCTTTTTTGCCCAGGCCGATTTGCCGGTGCTGCGCAATTCGGTTGAGGAACTGGAACGCTTGCATGAAAATGCGGAGACAGCCAACGGCCGCCTGCTGGCAAGGGTGATTCTGCACGATCCGCTGCTGACCTTGCGCGTAATGGCCTACATCGAGGCACATCGCCGCGCGCGGCAGACCACCGATATCACCACAATCGACCGGGCGATCATGATGATCGGCATCGCGCCTTTTTTCCGCGATTTCCAGAACCTGCGAACGGTCGAGGATCAGTTGAAGACCTACCCGACGGCCCAGATCGGGTTGTTCAGGGCCATCGCGCGCGCGCGTCGGGCATCGCACTGGGCGCGCGACTGGGCGATTCTGCGGCGCGACGTGGATGTCGATGAGATCACGCTGGCAACGCTGCTGCATGATGTCGCCGAACTCCTGATGTGGCTTTTCGCGCCCAAACTGGCGCTGCAGGTTCGCGACGCCCAGCGGACGCAGCCGCACCAGCGCTCGGCAACGCTCCAGGAGGAGATTTACGGTGTGCCGCTTTACCGGCTCAAACTGGCGCTGACCGAGGCCTGGCGGCTTCCCGATCTGCTGGCCCAGTTGCTGGATGACCGCCGCGCCGAAAATCCGCGCGTACGAAACGTCAAACTTGCCGTCGATCTTGCCCGTCATACCGCCAATGGCTGGAACGACCCGGCCCTGCCCGACGACTTCAGGGGCATCCGCAATCTGCTCCATGTCGATCAGGAAGCTCTGGTGCGACGCCTGGATGTGGATGAGGCCACTGCCCGGAACCTTTTGGCGCTGGCCGGCCCTGACGAGCGCCCTCCAAATAACGAACCCCTGTGACACCGGCTTTGGCTGGCCAGCGCAGACAGGGCTCTGCCCCGCAATGACACTGCCGGTTCATTCCCGCGCGGTGATACTGGCGGCACTGCGGCGAACAAGCCCGGTTTATGGCCCAGCCCGGGGTTTCATCGAAATCAGCACGCTGTCGGTGATCCCGAGTTCTTTCAGCTTGACGCGAGCGGCGTCGGCTTCGGCGCGCGTAGCAAACGGACCGGCGTGCACCCTCGCCTCGATGGTGGCGGGGATGCCACCTTGTACCATCCTGGCACGCAACTCTTCGGCATTGGCGAGATTGCTGAACACACCCAGTTGAAGACCGAAATTGCGTTCGGTCGCCTGGGTAATCGGACGCGAGGCGGGTTGATGCTCGGGCACGCGCGGAGCGGGGGCCGCGGCCGTTGGCGACGGCTTGGATCGGGCCAACTCCTGCGCAGGCTCCGGGCGAGATGCGGCAGGAGGATTCGGCCCGGCCGGATGCAGCACGGCGAGCCGGCCGGTGGCCGGTTTGGTCAGGGGTTTCTCGCCAGCCCGGGCGCGCGGCGCGACGGTTTGGGGCGCGCCGGTGCCTTCCGGTACGCCTTCTTCCTCTTTTGCCGTCGGCGGCGGCGACTTGATTGCGTCTTCTGATGGCTCTTTGGCCACATCCTTGGCCGCCGGCTCGGCGATCGCAGGCTCCTTGGCTGTCGCCAACGGCCCGGGCGCGGGTGGCGCTACCTCCACGCTGGCGGGTGCGGGCGGTGATGGCGCGTTGATGCCGTCATATATCAGCAAACTGCTCATCAAACCGGCAAGGACGACAGCGGCAATCGCCAGCTGCTTGAGCAAGCGTTTTTTCAAGGCCTCGTCGTCTATCGGATCAGTTTCCATGGTGGCGCTCACGCGAGTTTCCTCCGGGGTCGGTGTATCGGTCATCGGGATCATTTTCTTTTTCGTGAAGGTCAAATCCGGGTTCGCTGCGCGCCAGCGCGGCGACCAGTTCCGCCTCGCCGACCGAGATGCCGCATTGGGCGGCAATGCCGGCTGGCAGCTCGCCTTGCTGCGCCAGAGTCATGGCTTCGCCGTAGACCGGTGAAACGTTCCGCGACGCCTTCATATGCCGCACTTCCTCGGCCAGGCAGGTCATCTCCGCGCGCAGTCTTTCGACTTCGCGCCGCAAGTGCTGGACTTCAAGCCCCAGACTGGACTGCGCCAGTTCGCGGGAAAAATCAGGGGGCGAAGGGCTTTCCGCGGCGGCGACCTGCGCCGGCGATGGCTCGGCGTGTGCCACCCACTGCGTCTCGCGATAGGTCCCGGCCCCGGCGACTGAAGCCGGATCGCGATCGCGAGGCTCGTCCGAGCGCACCAATGCCTCGGACTTGCGCCGGTTCATGCCCAGTTGCAGCAGTCGCAACAGCGAGAAGACCACATAAACCGCTACCAGCACAGCGCCCAGAAAGGCGTAATCGCGCACGTCCAGCATTGAAAAATCAATCATGCGCAGGCTCCGTGTCCGCACCTGTCCCCACGGGCAGCGCGGCGCAACGACATGAAGAACAGGGTAGGAGCAGGCATGAACTGTGGCGTGATTCGCCGGCGGAACAAATTGGCGGGATGATACCCCGCGAACCACCATTGCAGGGTTATCCGCACTCGAATGGACTCCGGAGATTCGCCCTCTGCTCGCGGTCCGCGATGCCGGTCTTCAGGAATGCGCGGCGCTCTGGCTGCCGCAAATTTCCAAAACCGTAGCTGAGCAGAAACGAAAAACCCGCAAAGCCTGTGGCCGTGCGGGTTTCCGATAATACATTGGCGGAGTGGACGGGACTCGAACCCGCGACCCCCGGCGTGACAGGCCGGTATTCTAACCAACTGAACTACCACTCCGCGTTGGAAGGCGCGCATTGTGCCACAGGCGCGGTGGCGGCGCAATGAATTGGGGTAAAAGTTCTCTGCTGCCGCGAAATCAGTGATTCCCATGATCCCTGGTATAGGATGCTTGACTTCGAGCCGCGCTCACGCTGCAATGCCGGCCCCCCCTGTCTGGAGGCAGTCATGAACCTTGAATTCATCAACGCGGTCGACGTCGTCGGCCACTGGATCAACGGCCAGGCCGACGCCGGCAGCGGCACGCGGCGCGGCGAAGTGTTCAACCCGGCGCAGGGAAAAGTCGCAAGGCAGATTGCGCTGGCTTCGCGCGCCGATGTCGATCGCGCCGTCGCTGCCGCCCGTGCCGCCTTTGCCGACTGGGGGTCGGCGGCACCGCAGCGCCGTGCCCGCGTCATGTTCAAGTTCCGCGACCTGGTCGATCAGTACTCGAACGACCTTGCCCGGCTGCTTTCCGCCGAGCACGGCAAGACCCTGCCCGACGCGCTGGGCGAAGTACAGCGCGGCCTCGAGGTCATCGAGTTCGCCTGCGGCATCCCGCAACTCCTGAAGGGCCAGCATTCGCACGGCATCGGCGGCGGCATCGACCACTGGAACCAGCGCATGCCGCTCGGGGTCACGGCCGGCATCACGCCCTTCAACTTTCCCTTCATGGTGCCGATGTGGATGGCGCCGATGGCGCTGGCCTGCGGCAATACCTTCGTGCTGAAGCCTTCCGAGCGCGATCCCTCGCCGTCGATGCTGACCGCCGAACTGCTGCGCGAGGCAGGACTGCCGGCGGGTGCCTTCAGCGTGGTGCAGGGCGACAAGGAAGCCGTCGACGCCCTGCTCGAACACCCGGACGTGCAGGCGGTTTCCTTCGTCGGCTCGACCCCGATCGCGCAATACATCCAGGCTCACGGTATCGCCCACGGCAAGCGCGTCCAGGCCCTGGGCGGGGCGAAGAACCACATGGTCGTGATGCCGGACGCCGACCTCGACGGCGCCGCGGACGCACTGATCGGCGCCGCCTACGGCTCGGCCGGCGAGCGCTGCATGGCGATCTCGGTCGCCGTCGCCGTGGGCAGTTGCGCCGACGAACTGGTGGCGCGCGTCCTCGAACGCGCGAAGAAGCTGAAAGTCGGCGCCGGCGACACGCCGAAAGTAGACATGGGACCGCTGGTGACCGCCATCCACCGCGACAAGGTGGCCGGCTACATCGCCGCCGGCGTGCAGGAAGGGGCGAAACTTCTGCTCGACGGCCGCCAGGGCCTGAGCGGCGAACTGGCGCAGGGCTTCTTCATCAATCCGACGCTATTCGACGACGTCACGCCCGAAATGAGCATCTACCGCGACGAGATCTTCGGCCCGGTGCTGTGCGTGGTGCGCGTGCCGACTTTTGCCGCGGCGGTGGAACTGATCAACCGCAACAGCTTCGCCAACGGCGTCGCCTGCTTCACGCGCGACGGCGGCACGGCGCAGTCCTTCGTGCGCAGCATCGAAGTCGGCATGGTCGGCATCAACGTGCCGATCCCGGTGCCCATGGCCTGGCATTCCTTCGGCGGCTGGAAGGCCAGCCTGTTCGGCGACCACCACATCTACGGCGAGGAAGGCGTGCGCTTTTACACGCGCTACAAGAGCATCATGCAGCGCTGGCCGGGTTCCGGATCCAAGGGTCCCGAGTTCGTCATGCCGGTCAACGAATGATGCAGAGCTGATCCGCGCCGCACGGAAGGCGTAGAAGCCAGCTTGCTGGCGAATCGACCCGATCGCGAGCAAGCTCGCGCCTACCGGAAAATTTCACCATGCCCGCACCGCTGATCGACTGCCGCAACGGCATCTACGCCTTTGATGCCGGTTACGTGCGGCCGTTCCTGGTGGCGATCCACATGATCGAAAGCGATGGTCGCATCGCCTTCGTGGACACGGCCAACTTCGAAGTCATGCCGCGGGCGCTGGCGGCATTGGCGGCGCGCGGCCTGGGCCCGGAAAACGTCGACTACGTGATCCTGACCCACATCCACCTCGACCATGCCGGCGGCGCCGGGGTCATGATGGCAGCCTTCCCCAACGCCAGGCTGGTGGTGCATCCGCGCGGCACACGGCACATGAGCGAACCGACCAAACTGATGGCCGGCGTCGAGGGTGTCTACGGCAGGGAACGGGCGCGAAAATTGTATGGCGAACTGGCCCCGATTGCCTCCGATCGCATCATCGAAACCCACGACAACATGGTGCTGAAACTCGGCTCGCGCGAACTGCTCTGCATCGACTCGCCGGGCCATGCGAAGCACCACATCGCCATCGTCGACCGGCGGTCGACGGGCATTTTCACCGGCGACACCTTCGGCGTTTCCTATCGTGAAATGGATGTCGACGGCCGGCCGCTGGTCTTCCCATCATCCAGTCCGATACAGTTCGACCCGGACGAAATGCGTTCTTCCATCGAACGGATACTGTCGTTCAAGCCGGATGCCGTGTATGTCACCCATTTCAGCCGCCTGGCGCCGCCCGCGGAACTTGGCCCCGAAATGCTGCGCCTGCTCGACCGCTACGTCGCCATCGCACTCGCGGCCAGCGACGAGGAAGACAAGACCGCGGCGATCCGCGACGGCCTGACCGCGCTGCTGCTCGACGAGGCGCACGCCCACGGCTGCCGCCCGGGCGACGCTGAAATCCTCGACCTCTGGCACCTCGACCTGGAACTCAATGCCCAGGGCCTGGCCTACTGGCTGGAAGCGCAAGGCCCGGCCTGACCGCCCGCCCGGGCCCCACCCCGCTCCTCTGCCGCACACTGATTCCGCCCGACTGACCGGCACGGGATTTCTGCGGCCATTTGTCGCGGCGCAGCATGAAATGGCGCACCGATGCGTCCGATTCTTGTTCTGGATCAAATACCGCACCTCCTTGCTCGGGATATCCTCGCCCCACAGTTTTTGGCAAGTTCGTTTCAACCGCGCGCTGCAGCGCGCCAACCGTTAGAGGGCAGAAACATGGCGAATAACAACGACGACGATGTTCCATTCATGCAGAAGCTGCTGGACAACCACTTCCTGCTCCTGTTCCTCGGGGTCGCGTCTCCCGGAGTCATCTACATCCTGTGGGGAATCATCGACATCATGAGTGTCCCCCTCGCCAAGTAAGCATTTCAGTCAATCAGGGAGAAATCTATGAGTGCAATCCTGCCGCCGTCAGAGCGGTTGTGGTGGAAACAGCCGATCGCCGGTCAAGAATGGGCCTGGATCGGTATCGCCTTCGTCTGGGCCATGATCATGTTCATCATGATGGTGTATTGGCACATCAACGGTAAGCAGAACCTTTCCAACGAGGTCTACAAGACCACGACGGAGATGTTCCAGGCCAAGACGGATGCCTTCGTCAAGGAAAACACCATCCGCACCGAGACCGAACAGAACATCCCGGTGGTCAAGCCCAACGCCAAGGGCGAGGCCTTCCTGCTGGCGCGGCTGTGGTCCTGGTATCCGATCCTCGAGCTCGAGGCCGGCAAGACCTACAAGATCCACCTCTCGGCGGTCGATTACAACCACGGTTTCTCGCTGCAGCCGACCAACATCAACATCCAGGTCATCCCCGGCTACGAGCACGTGGTCAAGATGACGCCGACCAAGGCGGGCACCTACGCCATCGTCTGCAACGAATACTGCGGCATCGGGCACCACACGATGCTTGGCCGTATTTACGTGAAATAAGGGGAACCACAGATGGCAACTACCTACCGTACCTGTCCGCGCACCGGGCTGCAGTTCGACCTCGACGCCGACAAACTGATGCGCTGGAACGCCGTAGCCGGCGTGCTCTGGCTGCTGGTGGGCGGCATCACCGCCCTCCTGGTGATCCTGACCCGCTGGCCGGCGATCAAGCTGCTGCCGGCCGACCAGTTCTACCTGATTCTGACTGCCCACGGCATCGACATGCTGATCCTGTGGATCATCTTCTTCGAGATGGCGGTGCTCTACTTCGCCTCATCGACCCTGCTGCGCTGCCGGATTGCCACGCCATGGCTGGGATGGGTCCAGTTCTGGCTGATGGTCGTCGGCGGCATCATGACCAACGTCGCCATCTTCCAGGGCGGCTCGAGCGTGATGTTCACCTCCTACGTGCCGATGCAGGCCGCGCCGCACTTCTACCTCGGCATCATCCTCTTTGCCGTCGGTGCGCTGATCGGCACCGGCGTGTTCTTCGGCACCCTGGTGGTTGCCAAGCGCGAGAAGACCTATGTCGGCTCGATCCCGCTGGTTACTTTCGGCGCCCTGACGGCAGCGATCATCGCGGTGTTTACCATCGCCTCCGGCGCCGCGATCCTGATCCCGACCTTCTTCTGGTCGATGGGCTGGATCAAGGAAATCGACGCCCAGCTGTATCGCATGGTCTGGTGGGCGCTGGGTCACTCCTCGCAGCAGATCAACGTCGCCGCTCACGTCTCGATCTGGTATCTGGTCGCCGCCGTGGCCTTCGGCGCCAAGCCGCTGTCCGAGAAAGTCTCGCGCTTCGCCTTCCTGCTCTACATCCTCTTCCTGCAACTGGCCAGTGCGCACCACCTGCTGTCCGACCCGGGCATGAGCGCGGAGTGGAAGGTGCTGAACACCTCCTACTTCATGTACTTCGCGGTACTGGCCTCGATGATCCACGGCTTCACGGTTCCCGGTGCGATCGAAGCGGCACAGCGCAAGAAGGGCTTCAACAACGGCCTGTTCGAGTGGCTGCGCAAGGCACCCTGGGGCAACCCGGTGTTCTCCGGCATGTTCATCTCGCTGGTCGGCTTCGGCTTCATCGGCGGCATCTCGGGCGTCGTGCTCGGCACCGAGCAGATCAACATGCTGATGCACAACACCTTCTACGTCCCGGGCCACTTCCACGCCACGGTCGTCGTCGGCACCACGCTGGCCTTCATGTCGATCACCTACCTGCTGGTGCCGACGCTGTTCCGCCGCGAAATGCTGTTCCCGAAACTGTGCCAGATCCAGCCCTACCTCTACGGCATCAGCATGATCGTGCTGTCGCTGGTGATGATGGGCGCGGGCACCCTCGGTGTTTCACGCCGTCACTGGGACATGGCCTTCTCGGGCGCGCCCTTCCAGTACGAGTGGCCGGGTTCCGCCTACCTGATGATGGGTCTCACCGGCATCTTCGGCGTGATCGCGGTCATCGGCGGCGGCCTCTGGATCGGCCTCGTGGTGCTGTCGCTGCTGTTCGGCAAGAAGCTCGACGGCGGCGCGACCTCCGACAAGCCGACACCGATCCCCGACCAGACCGTGGCAGCCTCCGCGTCCCATTCCGGCAGCGAAGAGCACGTCGGCGTACCGGGCACGGTGGTGCTGGCCATTACCCTGCTGGTCTGTTTCGTCCTCTACTACTTCGTGAACTGGAAGTACCTGTCCGAGGTATGGGGTCTCAGCTAAGCAAAGGATGAACAGGTTCCCCGCACTCCGGTGCGGGGACCTGCCTGAATCGGCCCTGGAACCGAGGACCGATTCAAGCAGGTTTCGACAGAAAACAACCACGACGGCGCCCCGAACAAACCATGGAATCGACGCTAGCCACCAAAAGAACTTCCGGCCTCAGCCTGCGCACCATCGCCGGCGTGTTCAAGCTGCGCATCGGCATCGTCATCACCTTCACCGCCCTGGCCGGCCTGGCGGTCAGTTCCGGTCCCGGCCTGAGCATCGCGCAACTCGTCACCCTGACCCTGGCCGTGCTGATCTCCTCGGCCAGCGCCGGCGCCTTCAACCAGTATTACGAACACGACACCGACCCGCTGATGTCGCGCACGAAGAACCGGCCCTTCGCCACCGGCGAGGTTCAGCACGGCCCGGTCTGGCTGGTGGTCATCTTCGGCCTCATGACGGTGTCGGTCATCGCCGCCTGGATGGCGCTGAATGCCTGGTCGGCGCTGTTCACCTTCCTCGGCGCCTTCTTCTACGCCATCGTCTATACGGTCTGGCTCAAGCGCCGCACCTGGCTCAACATCGTCTTCGGCGGCCTGGCCGGCAGCTGGGCCGTGCTGGCCGGCGCCACTGCCGCCGACCCGCAGGTCGGCGCCGTACCCCTGGCGCTGGCCTTCGTCCTCTTCCTGTGGACGCCGCCGCACTTCTGGAGCCTGGCCATCGCCTACCGCGACGACTACGCGGCGGCAGGCGTGCCCATGCTGCCCGTCGTGGTCGGCGACCGGCGTGCCGCCAAGGTGATTTTCGGCAGCACCCTGGCGCTGGTGGCGGCCTCGATGCTGCCGCTGGCCTTCGGCCTCGGCGCCATCTACTTCGCCGGCGCCGCGACCGGCGGCTTCCTGTTCATCCAGAAGGCATGGCGCCTGGTGCAGAACACCAACCGCCAGACTGCCATGATCTGCTTCCACGCTTCGCTGGCCCAGTTGACTCTGGTCCTCACGGCAGCCATCATCGACGCCCGCTTCTAGCCTGGGCTTCACCCCGTGATTCGTTCCATGTTCCGTGCCGCGCTCGCGGCACTCATGCTTGCCGCTGCGCCGGGAGTCGGCGCCGGCGACACGCCGAAGCCTGCATCCGCGGCGCCCGCGCCCGGCCTCGTCGCCGTGCCGCAGGGCGACCGCAGCGGCCTGACGCTCCTCACCCTCGACAGCGAGGCCGCCTACAAACGCTCGCAGGATGCAGTCGGCAAGCCGGTGGGCGACCATGTGCTGCTCGACCGCCAGGGCCGACCCGTGCGCCTGGCCGATTACAAGGGCAAGCCGCTGCTGGTGAATTTCATCTACACCGCCTGCTTCCAGGTCTGCCCCACTACCACCAGGAATTTGCAGAAGGCCGTCGAGAATACCGTCGGCATGCTCGGGGCGGATCGTTTCAACGTCGTCAGCATCGGCTTCAACCAGCCCTTCGATTCTCCGCAGGCGATGAAGGCCTTCGCGACCCAGCACGGCATCCACCTGCCCAACTGGGAATTCCTCAGTCCGGCAGCCGCCATCGTCGATGAACTGACGCAGAATTTCGGCTTCAGCTATGCCGCCACCACCGCCGGCTTCGACCACGTGAACCAGGTCACCCTGGTCGATGCCGACGGCAGGATCGTCCGCCAGATCTATGGCGAGCGCTTCACCGCCCAGGATCTCGCCGAGCCGCTCAAGGCCATGATCACCGGCGCGCCGATTCCGCCGCAGACCGGCACGCTGGCGGAACTGGTCGATCGCGTAAGGATCATCTGCTCGGTGTATGACCCGGTCACCGGGCGCTACCGCACCAACTACGCGCTCTACTTCGAAATCGCCGGCTTCATCAGCTTCATGGCCTTCATGGGCTGGGTGGCCTGGAGCTTCATGCGCAAGCGCGGCGGCGAGAAGATTCAACGCGGTTGATTCGAGTCAAGTCGGAAAACCTCCGGCTCGAATATCATCAAGCGCTAATGGTCGGCACCCGCACCGGCGCCAGGAAAGTCCCCACGTGAGCTTGCAAGCTGTAGCCCAGACCGGCTTCGAACGCATCGAGAACGCCTTCGACGCGTCCTTCGGCGGTGCCGACAATCCGTTGCGCCATCTCGGCGCATTCGGACTGTTCTTCCTCTGGATCCTGGTTGCCAGCGGCCTGTACCTCTACACCGTGCTCGACACCAGCATCGAAGGCGTCTACAGCTCGATCGGCTGGCTCACGCGCGAACAGTGGTATCTCGGCGGCGTGCTGCGCAGCCTGCACCGCTACGCCTCCGACGCCTTTGTCATCGTCATGTTCCTGCACCTGCTGCGCGAATGGGCCTGCGGCCGCTACCACGGCTTCCGCTTCTACTCCTGGATCACCGGCGTGCCGCTGATCTGGCTGGTCTATGTTTCGGGCATCGGCGGCTACTGGATCGTCTGGGATCGCGTGGCGCAGTTCTCGGCCGTTGCGACGATGGAACTGCTCGACTGGCTGCCGATTTTCAGCGAGCCGGCGGCGCGCAATTTCCTCGCTCCCTACTCGATCAGCGACCGCTTCTTCACCGTGCTCGTCTTCATCCACATCGGCGTGCCGCTGATGCTGATCCTCGGCCTCTGGGCCCATGTCAATCGCATCAGCCGGGTCGACTACCTGCCGACGCGGCGCGCGATGCTGGCGACCCTGACTGCCTTCCTGCTGCTGGCCGCGATCAAACCGGCAGTAAGCGAACTTCCCGCCGACCTGACCCTGACACCGGTCGACGTCAGGCTGGACTGGTTCTTCCTTTTCCTCCATCCGCTGACCGACCTCACTTCGCCGGCCGCGATTTGGACGTTGATCTTCGGCGCCACGATACTGCTTTTCGCCCTGCCCTTTCTGCCGCATCCGCAGGCACAGCCGATCGCCGTGGTCGATGCCGCCAACTGCAACGGCTGCAGCCGCTGCCACGTCGACTGCCCCTACGAGGCGATCACCATGGCGCCGCATCCCGACAAGGCGGACCACAGGATCGCCGTCGTCGATGCCGACAACTGCGCCGGCTGCGGCATCTGCGCAGGTTCATGCCCGTCGTCGACGCCCTTCCGCAGCCAGGAAAGACTGGTGACCGGCATCGACATGCCGCAGCAGCCGGTCGACCTCCAGCGCCAGGAACTCGAAGCAAAGCTTGCGCAACTGAAGGGCAGGACCCGGCTCGTCGTCTTCGGTTGCGACCAGGGCGCGAATGTCAGCGCGCTGGCCACGGCGGATACCGCCACCCTGAGCCTGATCTGCACCGGCATGCTGCCGCCGTCCTTCGTCGAATACGCACTGCGCAGCGGCGCCGACGGCGTCGTAGTCGCCGGCTGTCGCGAGGGCGGCTGCGATTTCCGCCTCGGCATGGAATGGACGCGGGAGCGCCTCTCCCGCCAACGCGAACCGCATCTGCGCAACCTCGTCCCCCTCGACCGCCTGCAACTGGTGCATGCTTCGCGCAGCGAAGGCAGGCAACTCGCCGCGGCGGTCAATGAATTCAGAACCCGACTCGAAACTGATATGACAGCAAGCACCAGGCCACCCGCCTACTCCCGGAGAAACAGATGACCGCATTCCCCCCGGCCCCCGTGCCAAGCAAGGGGGTGACGATTGTTCGCGAGCAATGCCCGCTCCATGTACTTGGCTGTTCCTCCTTGGGACGGCCCTGCGAAGGAACTCATCATGCCTAAGCCCGCCGCCATCGTCGGTCAGATCATCCTCTACGGCGCCTTTGCCGCCTTCATCGGCTATTTCTCGACCGCGCCGACCTACAAGCAGATCGGCGACGACGTCGCGCTGATCAAGCTGTCGATGAGCCACCTCGGCGGCCGCGAGTGCCGCAAGCGCACACCCGAGGAACTGGCGAAAATGCCGCCCAACATGCGCGCGCCGCTGGATTGCCCGCGGGGCCGCTCCGACATCAAGCTGGTGCTGGAACTCGACGGCAAGCCGATGTTCGAGACCGTGATGCATCCCACGGGACTGT
This sequence comes from uncultured beta proteobacterium, assembly GCA_903933395.1. Lineage (GTDB taxonomy): Bacteria > Pseudomonadota > Gammaproteobacteria > Burkholderiales > Rhodocyclaceae > Sulfuritalea. The sequence continues at coordinate 12,651 of CAIZKA010000147.1, forward strand.
CCGGCGACGGCGTCTCCACGGTCTACAAGCGCTTTGAGGTGAAGGCCGGCACCTACAAGCTGGCGGTGAAGATGAACGACAACCTGATCCTCAACACCGACTTCAATTTCGTCAAGGAAGCGCAGATCACGCTGAAACCGGCACAGGTGCTGGTGATCGATTTCAACCCGGACAAGGGCGGGCTGTTCTTCCAGTAGATGCAAAAACAAATGCGAATTGAACTCCCCCACCCCCCAACCCCCGCCCAGGCGGGGGTGACTGTCAGCTCGGCAAGCTCGACAGTGACGGGGTACTTCGTTCATCGCAACGAAGTGTATTCCACATCAATCCCCATCCCCCTGCGCGGACACAGACCATGCTGACCCTCCTGCAAAAAATCGTGCGCTGGTTCTTCATGCGCGCCGAAAACCTGTTCAACGTCGCCTTCGGCGAGAAGCTGAACCCTTTCTACCATCTCGGCACCATCAGCTTCTGGCAGTTCTGGCTCTTGATCGGCACCGGCATCTACCTCTACATCTTCGCCGATACCGCCGTGCATGACGCCTACGAATCGGTGGAGCGCATCACCCACGACCAGTGGTGGGCCGGCGGCATCATGCGCAGCATCCACCGCTACGCCACCGACGGCATGATCCTGACCATGCTGCTGCACATGCTGCGGCACTTCGCCTACGACCGTTACCGCGGCTTCCGCTGGTTCTCCTGGGCCACCGGCATCGCCCTGATCTGGCTGGTGTATATCTCGGGCCTGAACGGCTTCATGCTGGTGTGGGACAAGCTGGCGCAGTTCGTCGTGGTCGCCACCGCCGAATGGTTCGATGCGCTGCCGATGTTCAACGGCACCCTGATCCGCAACTTCATCTACCAGGAAAACGTCACCAGCCGGCTGTTCACCCTGCTCGCCTTCATCCACCTCGGCGCACCGCTGATCGCCGGCGTCATCGCCTGGATACATGTGCAGCGCGTGCCGCGCGCCCACGTCAATCCGCCGCGGTCGATCGCGATCGCCTTCACATTGATGTTCGTCGTGCTCGCCCTGGTCAAGCCGGTGGTGAGTCAGGGCGGCGAAGCCGACATGCTGGTGGTGCCGACCAATATCGCCTTTGACTGGTTCCAGATGCCGGTGCTGGCGCTGGTCTATGTCGTCAATCCGCTCTACCTCTGGTTCGGCATCGTCGGCCTGTCGCTGCTGCTGTTCCTTGCTCCCTGGCTGCCGCCCAAGCGCATGGGTGCCGGCAAGGCCGAAGCCCTGGTGACCTTCCACCCCGACCACCGGGCCGTCGCCATCCGCTTCGACGAAACCCTGCTCGATGCCGGCCTGCGCCAGGACATCAACCTGCCCTACGAGTGCCGCAACGGCGGCTGCGGCAATTGCAAATGCACGGTGCTCTCCGGCAATGTGGACCCCGGCCTTTATCAACCGAGCGCGCTGTCGGCAGAGGAACTCGCCGCCGGCAAGGTGCTGCTGTGCTGCGCTACGGCGCTGGGCGATGTCGAGATCGAATATGAATCATCCGCGGCGCCCGCCGCGATCCGGCAATACACCGCGCGCGTGCTTCGTATGGAAAAGCTGACCCACGACGTGATGCGCGTCATGCTCAAGCTACCCGAAGGACAGCAGATTCCGTTCAAGGCCGGGCAGTACATCAACATCGTGCTCGATGACGGTCAGCACCGCGCCTTCTCCTTCGCCAATCCGCCGCACCAGCCGGACCTGATCGAACTGCAGATCCGCCTGATGCCGAATGGCCGCTTCACCACGCACGTCTTCGAGCAGATGAAGGTCGGCGATACCGTCAGGTTCGAAGGCCCGCTGGGCGATTTCTCCCTGCGCGAATCCGAGCGCCCCATCGTCTTCGTCGCCGGCGCCACGGGCTTCGCCCCGGTCAAGAGCATGGTCGAGGACGCCTTCCATCGCGGCCTCAAGCGGCCCATCTACCTCTACTGGGGCGTGCGCCGGCTGGCCGACCTCTACCTGCCCGACCTGCCGCAAAGCTGGGCGAAGGAGCACGAGAACTTCCATTTCGTCCCGGTCCTTTCGGATGCCGCACCCGAGGACAACTGGCAGGGCCGCACCGGCCTGGTGCACGAAGCCATCCTCGAGGATTTCCCCGACCTCAGGGGCAAGGAGATTTACGCCTGCGGCTCGGTGAAGATGGTCGAGGCGATCTTCCCCTCGCTGAAGAACCAGGGCGCCGAGGAAGGCATGTGCTTCTCCGATGCCTTCACCGTCTCGGCGCGCTCGATGGCCTTCCAGCCGAAGTAGCCGGCGGGGATTCCGGAAAATCCGACGCCACGCGGCGACATGATTTATGTCGCCGGGCGATAGCGTCTGGTTGGTGATCTATCTTGCTTCGCAAAATGCCGCAAGTTTTAGGATCTGGGCGCAACTGGAAGGACTCACCTTTCTGCCGGCGCTCCCACATCTGCGCCTTCTGGCTTTCCGGGTAATTGATCCTCGGCCTTCGTTTCATTTGCAACACTCCATCTGCATATGCAGTTTCTAGTGGGTTGGGCCGCCACGAATTCTATGCAGCAACCTTGCCTGCCGGTGAAGCTGAATCCCATTGGCACAGCTTGCCGGCGGTCGGCGTGCTTCACTTCAACCCCCAAGATTGGGTATATAACCCAATCTTGGGGGAAAGAACTCATGACCACGGCCATGGCCATGGCCATGGCCAACTCGAGAAGAATCTAATTTCACATATTAATCAACGAACTGTGAGTTCTTTTCAAGCTGGCATCCTTTCTGCGTACATGTGGGGCATCACCGGCTCGCGACGAGTTTGGTGTTATCGGGTTTCAAGCCCGACCAACCTCACACTTATGGAGAACAATCATGAAATATGCCATCGCTCGCATCGTTTCTGGCCTGATCGCCTCGTCGGTACTGGCATTCGCGCTGGTGGGCCCGGCAGCGGCGGCAAACAGCACCAGCCTGGGCCACGGCGTCAAGTGCACCTGGGTACTGGTTTCATCGATCAACGGCACCAACACCTATAAGCAGGTTTGCCGCAAGGGCGTCTGATCGCAATCGCGCCTGCCGGGCGCGGCTTGCGTCGCCTGGCAGCGCTGGCCGCCGCGCTCGCGCTGCCGGCGCTGGCCGAGGTCTCGACCCCGCCGGCAACGTCAGGCGTCGCCGTCGAAGTCGGTTTCGGCCACGAGTCGCAGACGTCTCCGCTATTTCGGGTCTCTCCCGAAGGCACGTTGATACGCATGGAAGGCGTCGACCGCCTGGCCGGAGCGCACTACCAGGGCAGTTTGAGCGGCTTCGCGGATTTCCCGGTGGGCCCCGACTGGCGCCTGGCCCTCGGTGGCGACATCCGTTACAAGCGGGCGCCGGGGGTGCAGGCGCTGGATTTCGCCATGGCCTCGGTGAATCCGATGCTGCGCACCGCGCTTGCCGGCGGCTTCTTCGGCATCGGTCCCAACCTGCAACGAACCGATGTCGCCGGCGAACGCTTCCGCTCGGTTCGCGGCTGGCATGCCGACTGGGCAGCCGCGGACCTGGCTGGCAACAACTGGCAGCTGTTTCTCGATCGCGGCACCAATCGCCACTGGGGTGACCTGATCGACCTGGATTCGACCGCCACCCTGTTCATGGTCAGGCGGCGACAGGTGGAGCCCCTGCCAGGGATAGACGCGATCGACGTCGAAGCGGCCGTCGGGCGCGAGCGCAACGACCGCGGCTTCGCCGAACTGTCCAATCGATACGCATTCCTTCGGGTGTCGCTGGATCGCCGCCAGTGGGGCGTCGGCTGGAGCCTCGGCATGTCATGGCAAACCGACGCGTTTGACGACACGGCACTGCCCGGCCTGCCGGCACGTCGGGACCGCTCGACGACGCTGGAGTTCGCCGCCGCTTACGAGATCGCCCCTGGACACACCCTCAAGTTTGAAGCTACGGGCGCCACCAATCGCGCGAACCTGGAACTGTACGAAAATCGCTATCGCCAGTTTTCGCTGGCGTATGGCACAAGTTGGTAGCTGTCGGCCGGGACATGTGTCGCGGCGTGATAAAGTTTCGGCACTTCAAGGAGCAGCACGATGGCAGCAGGGGATCACAGCAAACCGTTCAACCTGCTGCGCTGGTTCGCCTGGCTGAGTCCGATCGTCATTGCCGCCACTGCGCTCGCCAATGCGTGGCTGATTTCGAACTTCCTGAACAACCACCTGTTCCAGCGCGAAGCGTCGATCAGCCGCGAATTCGTGCAGAACATCCTGGTCGCCGACGGTTCCCTGGAATTTCTCACGAGGCCGAACGACGCCGTGCTCGCCGAGCGATTCCGCAACACCGTCGAGCACCTGTCGAGCATGCGCGACGTGCTGCGGGCTAACGTCTTCGGCCAGGACAGGACCATCCTCTGGTCGAGCGATCCGCAATTGATCGGGCGCCGTTTTGCCGACAATGACGAACTCGACGACGCCATGAAGGGCGAACTCGTCGTCCATGCCGGGCGCATTACGGCGTCGACGCAGCAGAAGCGCGAGCACGAAGGCCTCAATCCGTCGATCGAATTCTTCGTTGAAAGCTATATCCCGGTGAAGCGTCCCGATGGCGGCCAGATCGTCGGCGTCGTAGAGCTTTACAAGGCGCCGCTGGCGCTGTCCGAGGCGATCAACGAGGGCCGGGTACAGGTCGGCCTGACGGCGCTGGGCAGCGCCCTGCTGCTCTACCTCACGCTGTTCTGGATGATCCGCCGTGCCGACAGCACGATACAGCGGCAGCATTCGCGCCTGATCGAGGCCGAGACCCTGGCCGTGGTCGGCGAACTGACCTCGTCGGTGGCGCACAACATCCGCAATCCCCTGTCGTCGATCCGCTCGGCGGCCGAGCTTGCCCTCGAAGCGCCAACCGACGACTGTTCGGAACAGGCCAACGACATCATCCGCGAAGTTGATCGGATCTCGGCGCGAATCACCGAACTGCTGAGTTTTTCGGGCAAGGCGATGGAGCCCGGCGCACCGGTCGATCTGCAGGCGCTGCTGGACCGGTGCGTGGCCGACCATGCGGCGGCCTTCGAGCGCCAGGGGCAGACCCTTGCGTGCGACTGCGCGGTGGCCAGGCCGGTTGTCGCCGCCGACATAGCGCTGCTGCGGCAGGTGTTCGACAGCTTGCTGAGCAATGCCGCCGAAGCCATGCAGGCCGGCGGCCACTGCCAGGTCAGCCTCGTCGCGGACGGCGCGCAGCGGCTGCGGGTCGATATCGCCGACCACGGCGGCGGCGTCGCCCGGGACTTGCGCGAGCAGGTCTTCCGTCCCTTCTTCACGACCAAGCCGAAAGGCCTCGGCCTTGGCCTGCCGCTGGCGCGGCGGGTCGTCGAGCGCTATGGCGGCAAGCTCTCGCTTGATGCCGCTGCAGCCGGCGGTACCATCGTCAGCGTAATCCTGCCGAGGGCCTGAGCGATGGCGACTTTCCTGATCGTCGATGATGAAGAAACGTTTTCCAAGAACGCCGCGAGGTTTCTCGAAAAGGGCGGCCACACGGTCCGCACGGCCGCCACCGGCGGCGCAGGCCTCAGCGCCTTTGCCGAATGCTCGCCGGACGCGGTGGTGCTCGATTACCGCCTGCCCGATATCGACGGCATTGCCGTGATTGCCCGCATCCGGGCGCAGGACGCGACGGTACCGATCCTGATGATCACGGGTCACGGCAGCATCGAGTTGGCCGTTGAGGCGATGAAGGCGGGCGCCAACGACCTGTTGACCAAACCGGTCGCCCTCGCCGATCTGCGCCAGCGCCTGGTGCAGTTGGCGCAGCGCCAGCTGGATGCCAGCCGGCTGCAGTATTACGAGGCGCGCGACCGCACGGCGGGCGGCCTCGACGCGATCGTCGGCGAAAGTGCCGTGATGCGCGACCTCCGCGACCGCATCGGGCGGGTCGCCGATGTCGTCGTCGATGGCGCCATTCCGCCGGTGCTGATCATCGGCGAAACCGGCACCGGCAAGGAACTGGTGGCGCGCGCCTGCCACTTCGGCAGCGCCCGGCGCGACAAGCCCTTCATCGAACTCAATTGCGCGGCGATTCCGGCGAACCTGCTCGAGTCCGAACTGTTCGGCCATGAGCGCGGCGCCTTCACCGACGCCAAGGAACGCAAGCATGGCCTGATCGAGGCGGCCGATGGCGGTACGCTCTTCCTCGACGAGATCGGCGAAATGGACATCGGCATGCAGGCCAAACTGCTCAAGGTGATCGAGGACGGCAAGCTGCGTCGCGTCGGCTCGGTGCAGGAACGCAAGGTGGATGTCTGTGTGCTAGCCGCGACCAACCAGGACCTTGAGGAACGGATACGATTGGGTGCGTTCCGCGCCGATCTCTATTTTCGCCTTGCGGTGCTGAAGGTTCGCGTACCAGCCTTGCGTGAGCGCGCCGGCGATGCGCCCTTGCTGGCGCGGCATTTCTTGGTCGAGTTTGCACGCCGCTACCGCAAGCCGGGAATCCGCTTCGCGCCCGGAGTCGAGGCTGCAATCGAAGCCCACGCCTGGCCCGGCAACGTACGCGAACTGCGCAATGTGGTCGAGCAAGCGGTGTTGCTGGCCGGCGGCGAGACAATCGACGCCGGCGAACTGATGTTGCCGCAGGCGTCTGCCGCCGTCATGGCTTCAGCAGCGAACCGGCCACCGCCGCCGTTGTCAGCAGATGCCGCCGACAGCGGTTCGACGCTCGAACGGGTCGAACGGGAAATGCTTTTGCAGGCGCTCACCGAGGCGGGCGGCAATGTTTCCAAGGCCGCGCGTGAACTCGGTGTCAGCCGTGATACTTTGCGCTACCGGATGGAGAAGCACGGGCTTGCCGGCGGCCGCGTCGTGTAACTTCATTGCGCAAAATTGGTTTTGGCCGAATGGCCATTTCCTCCAGAACCGCGACGCCGGCCGCAGCCTTCTCGCCGGCACCCGTCGCCGTCCCGCCAGCGCCGACTCTTTGGGCGACCCGTGTTTCGGCTAGCGGCCGCCGGCAACGTCTATCGTCGCCCCGGTCGTATACGAGGACTCGTCCGAGAGCAGCCACAGCACTGCCTTGGCGACTTCTTCGGCAGTGCCGCCGCGCTTCATCGGGATGCCTTCCTTCATGCGATCCACGCGATCGGGATCGCCGCCGCTGGCGTGAATGCTTGTGTAAATGATTCCCGGACTGACGGCGTTGACGCGGATCCCCTCGGCTGCCACTTCCTTTGCCAGGCCGACGGTGAAGGTGTCGATCGCTCCCTTTGACGCCGCATAGTCGACGTACTCGCCGGGCGAGCCGAGGCGGGCTGCGCGCGAGGAGAGATTGACTATCGCGCCGCCGGCTCCGCCGTGCCTTGTCGACATCCTGCGCACGGCTTCGCGGGCACAGATGAAGCTGCCGATCACATTGGTTGTGAGCACCCGGCCGATCCGCGCGGCGTCCATGTCGTCGACGCGGGCCTGGCGTTCGAGGATGCCGGCGTTATTGACCAGCGCCGTGACGCGCCCCAGCGACGCATCGACCTCGGCGAACAGCCTGACGACGTCGGCCTCGATCGCGACATTCGCCTGAACGGCCAGCGCCGTTCCGCCCTGCCCGGTGATCGCGGCGACGACCTCGTCCGCGGCCTGGCGGTTGCCGAGATAACTCAGGCAAACGGCATAGCCGTCCTGCGCCGCGAGGCGGGCGATGGCGGCGCCGATGCCCCGCGAGCCGCCGGTAACGATCAACACTTTGCTTGCGCTTGAAGGGAGTGTCATGATCTACTTTCCGCTGAATATCGAACTCCGCCACCGCCGGCAGGCGGCGACTTCCTGAAAGGGTGATTTGCCCGTGTCCATGTTCCGCTGTTTGTTCGCCCTGGGCCTGCTGCTGCAGGCAGGGACAATACTAGCCGACACCATCGCCGGGCGGGTGAGCGACGTCAGCGACGGGGCAACCCTGACCGTGACGGACAAGGCCGGTGCGCGGCACAAGATCCACCTGGCCGCCATCGACGCGCCCGAAACCCGGCAGCCCTACGCCAAAGAATCGAAGCAACATCTGTCCACTCTGCTGTCGGGCAAGGAGGTCACGGTCGAATGGCGCAGGCAGGATCGCTACGGACGCATCGTCGGCAAGGTGACCCTGCAAACCCCTCCCTGCGCGACGTGCCCGAAGACACTCGATGCCGGGCTGGCGCAGCTCGAGGCCGGTCTGGCGTGGTGGGACCGGGAAACCCGGCGCGAGCAGTCACTCCCGGACCAGGGCTATTACGAATACGCCGAGTTCGACGCAAGGAACAGGCGGCTCGGCCTGTGGCAGGAACCCACGCCGACACCGCCGTGGGAGTGGCGCAAGAAGAACCAGGTCGTGGCGCGACTGCTTCCTGCAGCGGAATTTGACGCAAGCCGGTAAGGACACGCTGAATAAGCCGTCACACCGGCGAATGCCGGTGTCCAGTGCCTTGATTCACCTGGATTCCGGCGTTCGCCGGAATGACAATTTGGTACTTCAGCGGTGCTTCCTTCAGGCACCGCATCAGGTGACAACTCGTGATCAAGTCATCCTGTCCCTGAGCCAGCGCCCGATTTCCCGTACCTCCTCAATGCAGACGGAATGCGCCATCGGGTACTCGTGCCACTCGAGGCCATAACCGAGCCGGGACAGGAAATCCCTCGCGCGGATACCCAGTTCCGGCGCCACCACATCGTCGTAGCTGCCATGCGCGGCGAAAATCGGCACGGCCCGGTTGGCCGCCGTGGCTTCGGTTTCCACCAGCAACGGCGTCGGGATGTAGGTCGATAAGGCGATGACGCCGGCCAAGGATTCGGCGTGGGTCAGGGCCGTGGTGTAGGCCACGGCCCCGCCCTGCGAAAAGCCGGCCACGAATATCCGCGCGCAGGGCACGCCACGCTGATTCTCGCGTTCGATGAGGCGCCGGATCGCCTGGCGCGACGCGATGACTCCGGCTTCGTCCACCTCACGGGTATTGGCGTCCAGGGTGACGATGTCGTACCAGGCCGGCATGACATAGCCGCCATTGCAGGTCACCGGAATCTGCGGCGCATGCGGGAAAATGAAGCGCACGCCGGGACCGCCTTCCAAGCCCAACTCGGGCACCACAGGCTCGAAATCCGAACCGTCGGCGCCCAGGCCGTGCATCCAGATGACGGAATACCGCGGCATGGCGGCGGTCTCGATTTCGATGGCGGGCAGCAGGTCGTTCATGAGCAGTCCTCGGGATGTTTTCAACAATCGCCATTGTGGCCGGTTAACCGGGTCCGGTGGCGCAATGCGCGCCGCTTCACCGCACTCAGCCCGGCGCCGCGCAGACCTGCCTGACGTGGGCGCGCAGCCAGCGGTGCGCGGGATCTGCATCCAGCCGAGGGTGCCAGAGCAATGAAACCGTGATCTTCGGAGAGGACACCGGAAGGGGAAAACTGTGCATTCCGGCGCGCAGGTTTCCGCTATGCGTTTCAGGAACGGTGGCGATCAGGTCGGAGGCCCGGGCCAGGGCCAGCGCGGTCGAAAAGCCGCCGACGATCGTGACGATCTTCCGTTCCAGCCCGAGTCGCTTCAGGGCTGCATCAATCGGGCCCTTGTCCAGACCCTGCCGCGAAACATAAATGTGCCGGCCGGCCGCATATCGCGAAGGCGTGATTTCCCCCCGGCACAGCGGGTGCCCCAGGCGCACGACGCCGACGAAACGGTCGCGAAACAGGGCCTGCACGCGCAGCTCCGGCGCCGCCGTCTTGCCCACGACACCGGTTTCCAGATCGACGAGCCCGTCACGAAGCGGCGCGCTGTCCTTGTCGGGTTTCTGCACAAAGCACAGCCGCACGCCGGGCGCTTCCTTGCCGACGCGGGCGATGAGGGCCGGCCCGAAGTTTTCCGCGAAGCCTTCGCTGGTGCGCAGCGTGAAGGTCCTGACCAGCTGTTCGAGCTTGAGCTTTTCTGCGGGACGCAAGACGGCGTTTCCGTCCTCGACTAGCCGGCTGACCCGCTCGCGCAGTTCGAGCGCCCGCGGCGTCGGCACCAGACCGCGTCCGGCCCGGACCAGCAGGGGATCACCCGTCGTCTCGCGCAATCGTGCCAGCGCCCGGCTCATCGCCGACGGGCTGAGCCGCAAGCGTCGTGCGGCGCGCGCGACGCTGCCCTCGGCAAGCAGCACATCAAGGGTGACAAGCAGGTTCAGGTCGGGTGTAGGCATTGCTCGACCATAGCAGGGTTTGACCGATACATGGCGTTGAACGCACTAATAAAGTGAAAATGCTGCGTCTTCCGCCATATCAGTCAAAGGACTACGCTTCTGACAGACCCGCTTCGGGAGCCCCAAGAGAAAAGGAGTTCACTTTGAAATCGATCACTGCACAACGAGATGAGGCAGTCGCCGGACCCGCAGGACAGACAACTTCGATGCGCTGGGCGCTGGCCGGCCTTTCGCTGTCCATGCTCCTGTCCTCGCTCGGCACCAGCATCGCCAATGTCGCCTTGCCGACGCTGGCACGAACGTTCGCGGCGTCCTTCCAGGAAGTCCAGTGGGTCGTCCTCGCCTATCTCCTCGCCATCACCATCCTGATCGTCAGCGTCGGACGGCTCGGCGACATCACCGGCCGCCGCCGGCTGCTGCTGGCCGGGATCCTTCTGTTCACCGTGGCCTCGATCCTGTGCGGCGTCGCCCCCACGCTGCCGCAGCTGATTGCCGCCCGGGCGGCGCAGGGGCTGGGCGCGGCCATCATGATGGCCCTGACCATGGCCTTCGTCGGCGAGACGGTTCCAAAAGAAAAGACCGGCAGTGCCATGGGCCTGCTCGGAGCCATGTCGGCGATCGGTACCGCGCTCGGCCCGTCGCTCGGCGGCATTCTGATTGCCGGCTTCGGCTGGCCCGCCATCTTCTTCATCAATGTTCCGTTGGGAGTCCTGACACTGTTTCTCGCCTATCGCTACCTGCCGGCTGATCAACGGGAGACGAAGGCGAATCGGACGGGTTTCGATCATGCGGGTACCCTGCTGCTTGCCCTGACGCTTGCCGCTTATGCTCTTGCCATGACCGCTTCCCAGCACAACGGGCACAGCAGTTTCGGCCTGCTCAACGTCGGCCTTCTGCTGGCTGCCGCCGTCGGCGCCTGCCTCTTCGTGCTCGCCGAGTCGAGAGCAGCATCGCCCTTGATCCGCCTGGCGATGTTCCGCAATCCGGTACTAGGCGCGGGCTTCGCCATGAGCACGCTGGTCACGACCGTGGTGATGGCGACGCTGGTGGTGGGTCCCTTCTATCTCTCCGGCGCGCTTCTACTCGACGCCGCCCGTGTCGGACTCGTCATGTCGTCCGGTCCGATTGTCGCCGCACTGACGGGCGTGCCGGCCGGCCGCTTTGTGGACCGGTTTGGCGCACAGCGCATGAGCATCGTCGGGCTGCTCGGTATGGCGACCGGATCTTCCATTCTGCCCTTGCTGCCGACGAGCTTCGGCGTACCGGGCTACGTCACCCCGCTCGTCCTCATCACCGCCGGCTACGCACTGTTCCAGGCCGCCAACAACACCGCCGTAATGACGAATAGCCGGCCGGAACAGCGCGGCGTCATATCCGGCATTCTCAGCCTGTCGCGCAACCTCGGGCTCATCACCGGTGCATCCCTCATGGGCACCGTGTTTGCCCTCGGGTCGGCGACAACCGGCATCCTGGCAGCATCTCCCGGGGCCGTTGCGGCCGGCATGCGGATCACCTTCGCCGTCGCCGCCGCGCTGATCGTCGTCGCCCTCGCCATTGCCGTCGCCGTCGCGGCTGACGCATACCGCCGCACCTTGCGCAACCGGGAGCTTGATCCGCAAACGGTGAATTGAGGGATACTCCTCAACAGTTTGTGCGGGGGCCGGCGCATACTCGCACTAGAATGAGCGAGAGTGTTGGGGAGCCACTGATCGAGTCACGTTTTGTCATTCCGGCGAAAGCCGGAATCCAGAAGAATCATGGCACTGGACACCGGCTTTCGCCGGTGTGACGGCTTATTCCGCGCTTCCTTGGAAGAATTTTTCGCCGCCCGGCGCAACAGGACACAGGATCAGGAGATCACGATGAGCGAGCTTTTTGGAGCCCAGCACCGGGCCCTGCAGACGGAATTCGACACCGGCAACATGGCCGACATGGTGAAGACGATCATCGTGCAGCAGGAAATTCCCGATGAGCACAAGGCCTTCATCGATACGCGCGACATGTTCTTCCTCACCACCATCGACCATCGCGGCTATCCCACGTGCTCCTACAAGGGCGGTGCACCGGGCTTTGTCAGGGTGGTGGACAGCAAAACCATCGCTTTTCCCAGCTATGACGGCAACGGCATGTTCCTTTCCATGGGCAACATAAACGCCAATGACAAGGTCGGCCTGCTGTTCATCGATTTCGAGACGCCCCATCGGGTACGCGTGCACGGCACCGCCAGCATCGACCGCGCCGACCCCCTGCTCGCGGAGTTCGTCGGCGCCGAACTGGTGGTGCGTGTCGCCATCACGGAAATCTTCATCAACTGCCCGCGCTACATCCACCGCTACCGGCGCGTGATGACGTCCAAGTATGCGCCGCAGGCCGGCTGCGAAGTGCCGCCGCCACAGTGGAAGCGCATCGACGCGCTGCAGGACGCGCTGCCGGATCGCGACAAGGACATCGCCGAAAGCCTGGGCGGCACCATCACGCCGGACGAATACGGGGCCCTGGTGATGAAGGGCGAGGGTTGATCTGCAAGCATCGCACCCGGCGCAGCGTTTCGGGCCGAAAGTACAACAAGGCGGCGCTTATTGGCCAGGGTACAACCCCGAGTGTGGAAAAAATCCCGACGAGTCGAATCAAGCTCAGGCAGGCATCTACCCTGAGTTGTCCGGCCGGCAGACTCACGCACCGGGTATCCGGTCTGGCGCGTGGCGGGGAAGAAGCCGGCAGAAGCCACAGGATGGCTCGCATGAATCTACCCGAGGGGATCGACACGACTATTCAACGATGGTGGCAAACGCCTGCGCCTGCGCTCCGGATCGTCCCGGTCCCGCAACTCCTGTGCGAACTAGGCAAATGGAACGGTTCCTATTTTCTTAACCCGCGAGTGTTGTCCCCGGCGGCTTCGCCCGGCCCCTGCTTCCAGTCGAAAGCCAGGCTGCGCCACAGGTCGCGATAGTCGTAGTCGGTCTGCAAGGCCAGGTTTAGCCGGTTGTAGGAGGCAAAATCGCTCACCAGATGCACGAGCTGGACAACGCCCTTGTCGCTCAGGCCGATGGCCCGCAAGCCGTCGACGTCCGCGTCCGTGACGGCCTTCGCATCGGCGTTCACCCTGAGTGCGAAATCGAGCAGGGTCTTCAGGCGCCTGTCCGTCGTCGTCGCGCTGCCCTGCGCGACCAGCGTCCTGACGTACTCCTCGCCGGTCTCCAGCCCGTAGTTGAGGATGGTGCAGAAAGCCGCCGTGCAGTAGGGACAGCCATTGGCCCTTGATACCAGGATGCCGACATGCTGGATTTCCGGCAGGGTCAATTCGCCCATCTGCCACAGCACTTTGGTGGCCCCGAGCTTGGCCTTGAAGAATTCCGGGAAATTCATCTCGATGAAAAAGTGGTTGGGCACTGCGCCTTCCATGGCCGTGACCCACTCGAAGATTTCCCGGATGACGGGATCATCGATCGTATCGGGCTTCACCGTCTTGACTCGTGCCATGGCTGTTTTCCTCCGCCTGTTGAACTATGTGGCCGCGCTCCGCCGCATATCGGCCCGAGCCATTGAAAGCGTGCGATGCGACCCTGCCCGCCAGGACAGCCCGCCTATCTGGCTTCGGCGAGCTGCTTGAGCGTGAAGGTGTAGCTGGTGGTATCGAGCGGCTTGTGGCAGGCGAGGCACTCGGCCTGGTTGGCGCCGGGCCGGTGCTGCTTGTCCGTGGTGAATACCGCGTAGTTCCAGTCGCCGTTGCGCAGCATTTCAGGAATATCCTTGCCCCACCCTGCATCGCGCGCCATCGCCGTGAAGAACAGCAGCTTGTCGGCGACAAAGAAACCGTCGCCGCCCGTGACCGGCTTGCTGTCGGCGTCGAGTTTTGCGGCATGGACCTCGGCGAACAGCACCGATCCGTCGGGCAGGGACTTGCCGGCCTTCGCCGCATCGACCGCAAGCTTGTTGGCGTAGTAGTAGCGGACCTGCTTGGTTACCGGGAAATTGATGGTGTGGTACTTGATGAAGCTGTCCTTGTAGCCTTCGGGAAAACTCACGGCGGTCTTCGCCACGTTGGACAGAAACGCGGACTTGCTTCCTGTCGCAGCACCCGGCTGCGCGGCAAACCACGCAGCGACGTTGGCGATGTCGTCGGCACTCAACTGCGCGGCGATGGCGTTCATGATCGCGTTCTTGCGCGAGCCGTCCTTGAGCGCCTTCAACTGCGATTCGAGATAGCCCGTTCTTTGCGCAGCAAGGTTGGGGATGGTATCGCTCACGCTGACGCCGTTTGCACCGTGGCAGGCCGCGCACACCGTGGCGACCTTGGCCTTGCCGGCTTCCGGGTCGGCAGCATGTGCGGCCGTCGCAAAAGCCAGCACGAGTACAACTCCGGACAGTTTCTTCATGGCTTGCTCCCGGTTCGAGGATGGAATGAAAGCGCAACGACCGGGTGGAAGTATCCGCGCCCGGACGGCCACGGTCAATGCCGATCGAGGCCAAAAATCCCCTACTTCCGGTGCGCCCTTTACGCGGCTACGACAGGCCGCAGGAGCCGTTCACACGTTATCGCCGCTGCCAGCGCGCCATCGCCTTGAGGCAGACCAGCACGAACATGATGCCGCCGATGACGGCGATCAGGCCGCCGAGGCCCATCATGCCCATGCCGATCTTCTGCGGCAGCGTGGTCAGCGCCTGCTCGGCACCGGCCACCTTGCGCTGCACGCCGTAGCCGCCCGACCAGGCCAGGCCGAGGATATGAATCAACTGACCGCCGCCATACACATAGGGCTGCCAGCGCGCCATGCGGCCCTCGACCGCGCCGAAGCCGAGCTGCGGCAGCAGCACGTAGGCGAGGCCCATGAAAGCCAGCGTCACACCGACCGTGGAGCCGTGATAGTGCGCCGGGATCACCACGTTCACGCCCTGGATCATGTAGGCCAGCACGCCGCCGACGGCGAACAGGGAGAAGGAGGCGATGAAGGCCGACTTGGCCGCGTCGGGTGCCGCCTTGCGCGTCGCCCACAGGCTGAGGAAGCCGACCAGGATCAGCGGCGCCATGTAGGGATGGCCCCAGATCATCAGCTTGGCGAAGAGCTCCATGTGTGGCAGTTCGCCGGCGGGAATCGTGAAGTAGATCGCCGGCACCACCAGGAGAGGCAGCGCAGCGATCCAGAACATCGCCGACAGCGCGCGCGGGGATGCCACGACGGGCTGCCCAAGATGGGCAGCAATCCAAAGCCAGGCCACGACCATCAGGATCGCATGCTGGAACTGCAGGGTATGCCCGCCGCCCCAGAACAGGACTTCGAAATAAATCTTCTCCTCGATCTTCGGCACCACGATCCAGGACCAGACAAAGGCCGCCAGCGCGAGAAAGCCCGCCACCGCGCCGAGAAAGGCACCGAGCTGTAGCGGCGCACCGAAAAAGGGCCGCGGCCAGGTGGTGAGCAGCGCACGCAACACCGCAAGACCGAAACCCGCGCCGCAAAGCCACAGCGAGGCGTAGAACACCGGCTGCTGCAGCACCGGAATGTAGTTGTTGAGCACCGGATCGGCGCCCGGCAGGAAGGGCGAAACCGTCATCACCGCGGTGCCCGTCGCCGCCAGCGCGAAGCCGCCCCAGCCCACCCAGGCGAAGCCATCGCGCCCCAGCGCACTCCAGATCACCGCGGCGAAGGCCATGAACCATACCGCCACCGAAAGATCGACATGCACCACCAGCGCGGCGCGGAACATGTCCTTCAGCGGGAATATGTCCTGGATGCCCGGAGTGCGTGACAGCACCAGCAGAACGGCCAGCAGGCCGGAACCGATCAGCGCCAGCAGCCCCAACCACAGCCATGCTTTGGCAAGGGTGTTTGCCGCTCCACCGGAAAGCCTTACGCTATGCGAATTCACTATATCTCCGTGAAAAATACTGAAGTATACGGCAATGGCCGGCGGCAAACGCTGTACACTGGCAGCCGCATAAACTCCCTCGCGAACTCCCTCCCGTTTTGAATCCCATGAAGCTGTTGTCGACCCTGTTTTTCAGCCTCGCGCTGCTGCTCGCCGGATGCTCCGAGCCGAAGCAATTTGTCTCCACCGATATCTCGATGGTGGAATGGGGCAAGGACTTCAGCCTCACCGACCACAACGGCCAGCCGCGCCGCCTGGGAGATTTCAAGGGTAAGGTGGTGATCCTGTTCTTCGGCTACACCCAGTGTCCCGACGTCTGCCCCACCACGCTGTCGACCCTGCGCGAAACCATGACGCTGCTCGGCGACGATGCCAAACGGGTACAGGTGCTGTTCGCCACGGTGGACCCGGCGCGCGACACTCCGCAACTGCTGGCCCAGTATGTGCCGGCCTTCCACCCGAGCTTCCTCGGCCTGTACGGAGACGAAAAGGCCATCGCCGCGGTGGCCAAAGACTTCAAGGTGTTCTACGCCAAGCAGCCGGGCTCGACGCCGGGCAGCTACAGCGTCGACCACTCCACCGGCAGCTTTGCCTTCGACGCGCAGGGAAAGCTGAGGCTGCTGCTGCGCCACGGCGAAACGCCCGCCAACGTCGCTGCCGACCTCAAGCTGCTGCTGGCCGGGAAATAAACCCCAAGGATCCCCGATGAAACAATGCGCACTTCTTCTGCTTGCCTGCCTAGCGCTCCCGGTCTCCGCCGCGGAGCCCGCAAAGGACGCCGCCAAGCCGCCCATCAACCTCGACATCGGCACGCCGCCGGTCATTGTCGTCAAGCATGCCCTGGCGCAGCGCACTTCGCGCCTGGTGCGCTTTTACGAAGCCGGCGAGATCGGCCTGGGCCAGGATGGCTTCATCTACCTGCGCGACAGCGCAAAAATGTCGCTGGCAAAACGTCAGATCGCGGAAAAACTGATTGATGCGGAAAACGAAGAACGCAAGGCACTGATCCAGGCTCTGGCCGACAGTAATGGCCGGCGCAACGACGAGGCCGAAGTTTGGGTACTGATGCGCGAACGCTGGCAAAAGCAGTGGAAGTCCGGCTGGTGGCTGCGCGACGCCGAGGGCAATTGGAGCAAGAAACCCTGACTCCTTCGTGAGGAGCGCTTATCGGCGATTGACGGATCGCGGCGCATCGGGGTACGGCCGCCTCTCTCGGCATCGGTCGCAAGAACCCGCTCGCAATCCAACTGGCGGGGTAACAAGCAAGCCGCCGTGGTCTCAGCGCCGACTTTTCAGGGGGTCACGGACCCAAGGGTCCGTGCTGCGGGGATTGAGCAAACAGGACCGACAAAAACTAAAGACTATTTTCTGACAAGAGCATGATGACCGGCCAAGTGGTGCAATTTTTCGCTATCCTAGGCTTGTCAAGATTTCCACTCTAAGGGGGTATGAGATGAAAACGAAAATTGGCTGTTTCGCCGCATTCGGAGTCCTGCTTGGCTTTGGCTCTCAGCTTGCGCATGCTGCACCCGACTGGAGCCAGGTTGAAAAGCGCGATATTCCGGTCTTCCACCCCGGTGTCGTATCGCACGAGTGGATCATGAAAAAGTCTAGCCATAGCGGACGGACCGGTCTCACCAAGGGCGAAAGCTGCATCGCCTGCCACGAAGGCAAAAACGGTTTCGATATCGATTTGAAGAAGTTGGCCAGCAAGGAGTTGGAGCCGGTGGGCGCCCCGAAGACCATGATCTTCCCGGTTACCGTGCAGTCCGTCTTCGACGATGCCAATCTGTATATCCGCCTGACCTTCAAGGCGCCGGCCGATGCGGCTGCCGAGGCATCCCGGGAAGATACATCGCCCAAGCACGAAGTGAAGGCGGCCATCATGCTGGGCAGCCCGCAGATCGAACACGTCACACAACACGGCTGCTGGCTGTCTTGCCATAGTGATGTCCGCTCGATGCCGGGCGCCGATCCGAAGAAAAAGAAATACGTAGAACACGGCGACTTGGCTGGCGGTGCCTTCTACGACTACATCCAGTGGAAAAGCGGCGAAGCCGGCAAGGGTGCAACGCAGGTCGACGGCCATGTCACCAACGAGCGGGTAAACAAGGGCGGCAAGTCTCTGGTCAAGGCCGAGGGCGACGTCAAAGACGGCGTCTATACCGTCACATTCACGCGCAAGCTCAGCGGCAACAATGCCGATGGCGACCTAGCGCTCGCTGCAGGCCAGACCATCGCGTTCGGTATCGCGATTCACACCGACAAGACAGTGTGGCGTTTCCACCATGTCTCCATGGGTTATACCTTGGGGCTGCGCGCACCAGGCGACATCAAGGCGATCAAGCAGTAAGAGCCGGCCCCGTTTGATTGGACAGAATTTTCACGGAGATAAGTGGAGCCCTGCGGGATAGCGTTATCTACGGCGCGGCCTGCCGAAAGGTCCCCTAGACCGTAGGTGGGCTGCGCGGTGGGTAACGCGGTCATCTGTAGTGGAAGTCCGGTTGGTGGCTGCGCGACGCCGAGGGCCAGTGGAGCAGGAAGCCCTGATCCCTTTCCGCGATCTTCATAGGTGATGCCGGCGGCCTGTCGTTCCGATTCGGCGCGAAGTCGTTCAGGGTGCTTCTGGCCGGGGACTCATGCATTGCTGTCCGCCGGCTTGCTCTGCTCGTCGTAGCGCGACAGCGTCGCGCCGGCCGCGGCGAGGTGTTCGCGCAAATACTTGATTTCGGTTTTCCCCAGTTCGTTGCCGTGATGGGGGTGGTGCACCGTGAACTCGTGCCGGTTGAGGACCACGCGAAAGCGCGCGCCATGGCCCGGTTCGATGCTGGCGCCGAGGTGACGCAGCAGTGACTCGATTTCGCGCCATTGCACGTTGCTGCTGATCGGGTCGTGGAATATTGCCTGCAGGACGTTGCGGTGCTTGTTGCTCATGGCCGGCCTCCCGGTCGATCGCGATCCTGTAACGATACATCAGCGCAGCGCCAATCGGCCAGCGACCCGATACGCATCAGGGATGGCAGAAGGACCTGATGTATTCCAGCCCCACTACAAAACAGGGTCGCCCCACAACTATAATTTGCAGCTTTCAAGGCAGGCCCGCATCATGAAGCGTCATCCGTTTTTTCTTTCGCTGCTGGGACTTGCCGGCTGCATGCAGCAGGCAAGCGATCAGGAATCCTACCTTCCGCGCTACACGGGCAGCGCGCCGTGGACCATCAACGGGGCGCGACCGGGCATGACGCTGGACGAAGTGCGGCAAAAACACGGGGAGCCGACTCGGTCCATTGGCACACCGCCGACGAGCTACATTTGGGAATCAACATCCTGGCGAACGCTTTTCGTGACCGTGGATGCGAACGGCCGCATTGTGCAGGTATCGGGCAATGCCCTGATGGCGGGCGACCAGACCATACTCAGCGGGAGCGTCAGCGATGCCGATGTCAAAGCCGTGCTCGGCGCCGGCGACGTCTCCAAGTCCACAGAATCCGGGTCATTCGTCATCCCGACACCGGGAAAGGTGGTCGGCACCCATCACCGCTATCGCAACGGCAACGTGACCTTCGGTTTTTCCCTGACGAAAGAACAGGGTCTGCGCGACATCACGGCCGAGTAGCCGGCACGCAAGTCCTCAGAGCTTGCGAAGAAATCGTAGCGAGCGGGCTGCAGCGGGGTGCGGCCGGAGCGCAGCTGCCGGAACGTATGTTGTTATACGTGAGGATAGCGAGCACCGCCCAAGCCCCGATCCAGCACGCGCAGTAGATTTATTCACAAGCTCTCAGTGGCTGGTGCCTTCCGAGCGCGTGATCTTGTTGTAGAGGTTGTACTTGCCCACCGGCTTGTCCATCGGGATGCGCTTGAGCTCCTTGAAGGTCGCGGCATCGAACACGATCAGCGCGCCGCCGTCGGCCTTGCGTTCCCACAGGCTGGCCAGGACGTACTTGCCGTCGCGGGTGAACTCGACGTGCGCCAGGGTCTTGCCCGGATCGGTCCTGATCTCGGCGACTTTTTCCAGCGTGCGCTTGTCGATCACCTGCAGCGTGTCCTTGCCTTTCGACATCATCGAATCGGTCCAGGCATAGGGCGTGTTTTCGTGGCTGCGCATGAAGAAGCCGGGGCCCAGCGTCGGGATGGTCTTGATCGTGCTCCAGTCCTTCATGTCGATCACCGTGATCAGGCCTTCCTTGAGGTTGGGCGTGGCCATCACCATGCGGTCCTGCGCGCCCTGCGGCGGGCGGTAGTTCCAGGTGATGCCGGAGCCGAGGTGCGGCATGCCCGGCAGCGTCAGGTCGGCGATCTTTTTCCTCACGTCGAGATGCACCACCTGGCCCTTGCCCGCCTCGCGGCTCGAACCCATCAGTTCCGAATAGTCCTGGGTGAAGAAGAAGTCGTCGAGCGGTTCGCTGAGGAAGGTGCGGCGCGCGTTGAGGAAGCCGGGAATGAAGCTGCCTTCCTTGTACTTGAAGTCGTGGACCATTCCGATGGGAATGTCGTCGGCCTTGGGGTTGTAGCTGATCTCCCAGACCTCGGGCACGTCTTTCAGAGCGGCGACGAAGCTCTGCCGCGGCGCGGCGTCATATACGGCAGACACGCGCGAGCTTTCCTTGCGATCCTTGTCCCGGACCTCATGCACCTTGAGCAGGTTGAGATCGGCGTCGAGCAGCACCAGCGTGTGCGGCAGGTAGTTGGCCACGGCGAGGTACTTGCCGTCGCCGGAGACGGCGACATTGCGCGTGTTGATGCCGGCGCGGATCTCGGCCACCACCTTGAGGTTCCAGATGTCGAACTTGGTGATCCAGCCATCGCGCGAGGCGAAGAAAACATAGCGCCCGTCCGGCGTGAATTTCGGCCCGCCGTGCAGGGCGTAGCGGCTGGGGAAGCGGTGGATGGGCTCCAGCTTGTCGCCGTCGAGCACCGTGACATGGTGGTCGCCGGTCTCGACCACGATGAACAGATTCATCATGTCCACGCCTTTGAAGATCCCGTCGGGTTGGGCCGGCAGGCTCCCCGGCGCGAAGTTGACGATGCGCGAGGCCTTGATGTCGGCTTCCGTGAGAGTCGGCGCCGGCGACACGGCGGTGTAGATGTAGTCCGCGAGCGCCGCAATCTCTTCCTTGTTCATGCGGTCGGCAAAGCCCAGCATCTGCGTCGCAGCGCGCCCTTCGGCTATGGTCTTGACTGCTTCCGGCTTCCTCAGCCGCGCGAGGCTCTCCGGCAGCAGCGCGGGTCCGGTGATACCCAGCCGGCCGGGGCCATGGCAGACGACGCAATGCTGCTGGTAGAGGGCAGGAGCGTCGGCCGCCAGCAGCGGCATCGTGTTGGCCAACAAGCATGCCAGCGCAAGAATCTTCTTCATGCGATTCCTATCTCTTCGTCGCTCAGATAACAGCCCGGATCTTCCGACCAGGGATCGCCGCTCGTCTGCTGGGCGCGCACGCGCGTGTTGCCGCCGCAGATGTCGAAATGGATGCAGGCGCCGCAGCGCCCGCCGACCTTGCGCGGCTGCGCCTTGAGGCCGGCCATCAGCGGGTCGGACGTATCCATCCAGATGTCGCCGAAGCTGCGCTCGCGCACATTGCCCAGATTGTGATGCCACCACATGGTGTCGGGATGGACGTTGCCGAGGTTGTCGATGTTGGCGACATTGACGCCGCTGGAATTGCCGCCCCACTGCGCGAGCTTCCTGCGGATGTGCTCGACTTTCTCCGGAAAACGCCGCTGCAGCCACATGAGCAGATAGACGCCGTCGGCATCGTTGTTGCCGGTGGTGAATTCCTTGACCAGCCCGCGCTCCTGATAGTCCCAGCAGGTGTCGAACAGCAGGTCCATGGCGCTCCTGGTCATCTGGTGCAGGGCGTCGTCCTTGCGATTCTTGTTGCCGCGCCCGGCATAGTTCAGGTGCGAGAAATAGAAGCGGTCGATGCCCTCGTCCTCGACCAGCCTGAGCAGGCCGGGTAAATCCTGAAAGTTGTCCTGCGTCATCGTGTAACGCACGCCGACTTTCAGGCCCGCCTCGCGGCAAAGGCGGATGCCGGCCAGCGAAAGATCGAAGGCGCCCGCCATGCGGCGGAACTTGTCGTGAGTCGCACCGAGGCCGTCGAGGCTGACGCCGACGTAGTCGTAGCCTATCTCCCTGATGCGCTCGAACATCGGCTCGTCGATCAGCGTGCCGTTGGAGGACAGCGCGGTAAAAAACCCCATCTGCTTCGAACGCGCCGAGATCTCGAATATGTCCGGCCGCAGCAAGGGCTCGCCGCCGGAGAGGATCAACGCCGGCACGCGGAAAGCCTTGAGTTCGTCCATGACGCGGAATATTTCGCTCGTGCTCAACTCGCCGGCAAAGTCCTTGTCGGCGGAGATGGAGTAGCAGTGCTTGCAGGTCAGGTTGCAGCGCCGGATCAGGTTCCAGATGACAACCGGGCCCGGCGGCTTGCGCGTCGGTCCGACGGGCGAAGGCTGAGCGATTTCCTGCATGAACTGGGAGATTCTGAACATGGCGACATTAGGCGCACAGGTAGTGCCGGGCGCTTTGATACCCGTCAAGCCGCGGGCAGGAAATTCTATGCCCGATCAGGGAATATTTCCCGCGCTCAAGGTACTATTTCCTTCCGCCAAACCCGAGCCGGAAGCAATGAATTCCATAGCCAACACTCTCTTGCGCGTCACTGTGCTGCTCGCTTTTGCTCTCCTGTCGTGTTTGGCTCCTGCCGCAGAACCGACGCTGGGCATGAACGAGCAGGCTATCCACGACGCGGCGCGCATGGGCAAGCGGCAGGATGTCGAAATCATTCTCAAGAGTTCGCCGCAGGCGCGCGATGCGCGCACCCCGCTGGGCATGACGCCGCTGCACTACGCGGCGATGAACGAGGACAGCGGCCCGCTTCAGGCACTGCTGGCCGCCGGCGCCGCGGTCAATGCCCGCGACGGCGAAGGTCGCACGCCGCTGCACATGGCGGCATTTTCGACGCGCACCGCGAACGGCAAGTTGCTGCTGCAGGCCGGCGCCGACCCGACACTGAAGACCGATGCCGGCCGCGACGTGCTGAGCATGGCGCGCAAGGTCCGCGCCGACGAACTGGCCGGCATCATCTCGCTGTGGATCCTCAAGGACTGCAAGCCGGGCAAGCCGTGCTGAGGGCTCTGCGGGCATCGCTGCTGATCGCCGCCGCACTTGCCGGCGTCTGCGCCGCAGAAGAAAACCTGCCCCCCGTTGTGGTCTATGCACCCAGCCCGTGCCTGGCCTGCATCGACTGGGCCGATCACCTGCGCAAGCACGGCTTCGAGGTCAGCATCGAGGAAACCGCCGAAGCCAGCATGCCGCGCCTGAAGCGCTGGCTCAATGTGCCGTCCGGCCTCGAATCGGTGCACACGGCGAAGGTCGCCGGCTATTTCATCGAGGGCCACGTCCCGGCCGAAGACATCAAGCTGCTGCTCAAGGAAAAGCCGCGCGCCCGCGGCCTGGCCGTACCGGGCCTCCCGCGCGGCGCGCCCGGACGGGAAGTCTCCAACCCCTTCTGTGAAACCGCCTGCACCATCCTCGACAACGCCAGCCAGGAACGCGAAGTCCGGCGCGAGGCATACAACACGCTGCTGGTCGGGCCTGACGGCAAGACGTCCGTCTTTGCCCGTCACTGAGCCAGCATTTCGGCGTAAAGCCCCTGCGCCCACTGCCGGTCCTCGCCGCGCGGCTGCGGGTCTTCGTGCTGGCGCACGGCCTGCGTGATCAGGCCGTCGCCGCGCAGGCGGTACTGGGCGTCGATGCGCATCATCTCCAGCGGATCGACATCCGTGTAGACATGGCAGACGCTGTCCGGCAACGCCGGTGGCGGCAGCTGTCCGCGCGAGCGCGCGGCAATTTCCCCGGCGGCGATGCGGCCGAGCCGGCTGGCCATGTGCGCGCTTTTCGGGTAGTGCCCGAACAGGGGCGAAGCCCGACCTAGCAGGTCGCCAATGAGAAACACCCGTTCGTCGCCGATGGCATGCAGGCGCAACGGATCGAAGGCGGCCCAGGCGCTCGGCCTGCCCGCGGCATCCATCTCGATCAACCCCGCCTGCCAGACCAGGTCCGCCGCCTGTTGCGGCGGGATTATGATTGCATCGTCAAACTTCAATTCGTCGAACTCGGTGCTCAAGGTCTTTTTGTAGGGATCGATGGCTTTCACCGTGGTGTGGGTCAGATGCAGGATCCGGTCCTTGTAGCGCTCGGCAAACATTCGATTGAAGCGCTGCATGCCGCCACCGGCA
>CAIZKA010000148.1 GCA_903933395.1 uncultured beta proteobacterium
AGCGCATCGCCGAGGCCATCGACGACAACCGCGACATGCTGCTCTACGACGTGGCGCCGGGTAAGGTCCGGCAGCACGTGCTGGAACTGTTCGACAAGCGCGGTGCCGAATACGCCGATCACGGCTATACCGAGCAAGGGCCCGATTTCGGCTTCCGTCGCTGCTTTGCCGCCTGCCTCAAGGAAGTGCTGCCGGAAAAGGATCGGTTGTGGGCGGTCGACCAGGTCATGGAAATCGAGTCGCCCGAGGCCATCAAGGCGCTGGAAAAGACCCTGGCCGGCTTGTTCCATCCCGGCGAGGCCAGGAGTCGGCGCCCGCGACACGGCGTCGAAGCCGGCGAGTGATGGGCAATCCCTTCGACCTCGCCGATGAAGGCAGTTATCGCCGGTGGCGCGAGCGCAAGCTCGACTCCGCGCCGCGCCGCATCGAGGGCATCCTGGTCGCGCTGGACGATCCGCGCGCCCTCACCGCCGGCGAACGTGATGCCCTGCTCGAGCGCTGCGCCACCGCCAATATGGCGATCTACAGCAGCAATACCGCCGGCGACGCCGACAAGGAAATCCCGCGCGGATTGGGCCGGCAACTCGGGCTCGTCCATCTCGACAGCCACTGGCTGACCGACGACGACGCGATTTCGCCGATCTCGGTACGCGGCGCCGAAGAGCGCGGCGAACGCCGGGAGTTCATTCCCTACACCGACAAGCCGATCCGCTGGCACACCGACGGCTACTACAACCTTCCAGCGCGCACGGTGCGCGGCATGGTCCTGCATTGCGTGCAAAGCGCCGCGACGGGCGGCGAGAACCAGCTGCTCGACCACGAGATCGCCTACATCCTGCTGCGCGACGAGAATCCGGATTTCATCCGCGCCCTGTCGCGCGACGACGTCGTGATCATACCGCCGCGCATGGACGACGATGGCGTCGCCCGTGCGGCGCAGCCCGGGCCCGTATTTTCAATTGATGCGCAGGGCTTCCTGCACATGCGCTACACGGCGCGCACCATCAGCATCGAGTGGCGCGGCGACGCGGCGACGCAGGCGGCCGTGGCGGCGCTGGCCAGACTGCTGGCGACGCCGACGCCCTGGACCCTGCAGGGCAGGCTGGAACCGGGCATGGGCCTGGTTTGCAACAACGTGCTGCACGACCGTTCCACTTTCACGGAAACGCCGCAGAAGCGCCGCCTGCTATACCGCGCCCGCTACCACGAGCGTGTCGCGGCAACGCCGGTACCCGTTGCCGCCTGAGTCGCCGGTCGTTGCCGGCGTTTCGCGGCCTTGCCCTTACAGCTTGTCGAATTCGTAGGTGATGCCCACCCATCCGGCCCGCGGCGCGCCGGGCGAGCGGAACTGATCCTGCTCGTTCCAGGTCGCCGGGTTGGAGCTATATGAATTGCCCGGGCCGGTAAACACGTTCGCTCCCAGCAGGCCGAAGGTCTCGTAATCCTTGTTGAAGACATTGGTGACCTTGGCAAAGAGCTTCCAGTTGCGGCTGATGGTGTAGCGGGTGTCGAGATTGACCAGGGTATAGCCGGGTATCTTTCCGTGCACATCCTGGTTGTTTTCGTCGCCGCGCACGTACTGGCTGCCGGTCGAGACGACGTTGCTGCCGACCGACCAGGCCGGGGTGATGTCGTAGCCCAGGCGCAGCTTGAACATGTTGCGCGGCACGCCGGGTATCGTGCTGCCCTTGCCGACCAGGATGTTCCCGCCCGCGTCGGCGCTGGTGTTTGCCGGCGAACTTGCGGTGAAAGAGCTCTGGAAGGTTGCCTCCACGTAGCTGTAGTTGGCGGCAAAGCTGAATTTGTCCAGCGTACCGTTCAGGCCGAGCTCGACGCCCTGACGCAGCGTCTTGCCGACGTTCTGGAAATACCCTGCGCCCGAGGTGCTGCTGGCGATAAACAGGATGTCATCCGTGTTCTCGGTATGGAACACGCCGGCATTCCAGTTGATGCTTTCGCCCACGCGGCCGCGGGTGCCGGCTTCCCAGGTGCGCGACACCACCATCTTCAGCGGCGGATCGCCGGCGAAGGCGTTGGGCAGCGCGCAGGGGTGGGCAGGATCGGCGCAGGCCAGTTCGACCGGGGTCGGCGCGCGCATGCCCTCGCTGTAGCCACCATACAGGTTGAGTGCCTTGGACGGATTGAAGTTGATGCCGAGCGCCGGGTTGAAGCGGCTGTAGCTGTGGTTGCCGTTCAGATCTCCCGGCACCAGGGTGTCGTCCGTAAGGTCCAGGCTCGTGCCGGACAGTTTCACCTTGGCCCGGTTGTAGCGGCCGGACAGCGTGAGGTGCAGCTGGTCCGTCATCGAAAAGGTGTCGGTGGCATACAGCCCGTAATAGTCGTTGTCGGCCTTGAGTCTCACCGTCTGCGGCGTATCGATGGGCTCGATGCTGACGGTTTCAATGCCGACGATGTTGGCGATCTGGGTGTCGCTCTTGAATTTGGTGCGCCCCAGATCGGCGCTGATGCCGGCCGTGAATTGATTCTTGCGGCCGGCAAGATCGCCGAGCAAGGTCAGCTGCAACGCACCGCCATAGCCGTCGGTGTTGGTGGTGGTGACCACGTTGCTGGAGTAGGGGTCGCAGGGGGACGGGGCGGTAGGAAAGCCTGCACAGCCAACACTCAGTGACGATGTTGGAGCGCCGTCGCCGGGATAATCGTCATTGACGTTGCTGTTGAAGCCGTTGGCGCGGTTGTGGCGGTAATAGAGGTTTCCCGCAAC
>CAIZKA010000149.1 GCA_903933395.1 uncultured beta proteobacterium
CAATGACCCCGATTCTGGCGATGACCGCCAACGCCTTCGTGGAGGATCGCGCCGCCTGCATCGCGAGCGGCATGAACGCGCACATCGGCAAGCCGATAGAGCCGGAGGCGATGTATGCAAAAGTGCTGGAGTGGCTGCGGAAGACGGCAAGCCCGGCCTGAGCCGCGCCCCCAGGAAGCCCCGGCCTCCGGCCCGCTGTTTGCACTGCCTCAAGGCAACCCTGCCGACAAGATATCGGAACTCCCGGCGGGGAGCAGTACTCGGGGACGTTCTTTTCCGGAACGTGCCTTGTTACAAAGGCAGAGCCGAAGCGTCAGTCCGGGATGATCGCGGTGGCCTCGATCTCGACCCGCGCGGCATCTTCGATCAGACCGCAGACCTGCACCGCGGTCATCGCCGGGAAATTGCGCCCGATCACCTCACGGTAGACCTCGCCCAGCTTCGGAAAGGCCGCGACATACTCGCGCTTGTCCACCACGTACCAGGTCATGCGCACCAGATGTTCGGGCTTGCCCCCGGCTTCGGCGAGGATGGCCACGACGTTTTGCAGCGCCTGACGGGCTTGCAGCACCAGATCGCTGCTGTGGAACAAACACTGGCCGTCCCATCCGATCTGGCCGCTGATGTGTATCGTCCGGCCGCGAGCGGCAATCCCGTTCGAGTAGCCTCTGGGCGCCGTCCATCCGGCCGGCTGCAGCACTTGTCGGTCGGGCGTATCGCCACTTTCCTGAGCATTCGTTTTCAAGGTGCCTCCTGATCTAATTCCTGCCTGAATCTGTTCCCGCTTCTTTCAGCAATTCGCGGGCAATGATCAACTTCTGTACTTCGGTTGCACCTTCATAGATGCGCAGTGCCCGAATATCGCGGTACAGCTTCTCCACCGGGGCCTCGCTGACGACGCCAAGTGCGCCGAGAATCTGCACCGCAGCGTCGATGACCTGCTGCGCCGACTCCGTCGCGACCATTTTTGCCATCGCCGCTTCCTTCGTCACCACACGGCCCTGATCGCGCAGCCAGGCCGCGCGATAGACCAGCAAGGCGGCAGCATCGATGGCGGCGGCCATGTCGGCGAGCTTGGCCTGCGTCAGCTGAAAATCGGCCAGAGCGTGATCGAACATCCGGCGCGAGCAGGCATGCTGCAAGGCTTCGTCCAGCGCGCGGCGGGCGAAGCCGAGGGCGGCAGCGGCCACCGAAGTGCGGAAGATGTCGAGCGTGCGCATCGCGATCTTGAAACCCTGCCCTGCGTCGCCCAGCCGCTGCGCCGCGGCAACGCGACAATCCTTGAAACTCAGGCGAGCCAGGGGATGCGGGGCGATGACCTCGATGCGCTCGGCGATCTCCAAACCCGGCGTATCCGCATCAACGATGAAAGCCGTGATCCCTCGTGAGCCGGGTGCCTCGCCGCTGCGGGCGAACACCACGTAGAAATCCGCAATGCCGCCATTGGAGATCCAGGTCTTCTCGCCGTTGAGGACATAGCCGTCACCGTCTTGCCGCGCCGCGCATTGCATGGCGGCGACGTCGGAACCCGCATTGGGTTCGGACAGCGCGAAGGCAGCGATCGCCGAGCCGGCAGCGACGCGGCCGAGATACTCGCGTTTCTGCGCCGCGTTCCCGTGCAGGGTGATCGCGCCGCTGCCGAGGCCCTGCATGGCAAAGGCGAAATCCGCCAAACCCGAGTGCCGCGCCAGCGTTTCGCGGATCAGGCAGATGCTGCGCGTATCGATATCCTCGGCCATGCCGCCGTAGGCCCTGCCGCCCACCGCATGGCGCAACCATCCCGCATCCCCGAGTTGCTTCACCAGAGCGCGACAGGCTTCGTCCGTCGCCTGTCCGCGAGCGTGGGACGCATCGTCGAGGTTCTCCGCAGCCCATCGCTCCAGCGCAAGCGCCAGTTCCCGGTGCTGCGGTTCCAGGAATGGCCAGTCGAGGTAG
>CAIZKA010000150.1 GCA_903933395.1 uncultured beta proteobacterium
ATATGGAGCCATGATGGCGGACCGATAGATCCATCGGTCGGCAACGTCTATCACGAGAAGTTGCTGCCGAAGGCCTCGCCAGAAAGTGTTAACAAACTGCGTCACCACCAGGAAGCGTGAGTCCGGGGACCAGAGAAACACCGGGCTGCAGCGTTCCAGATGGAGCCCGGCCGAAAGGCAGAGCGTTCCATGCGTCGGACTGCCCATGGAGATCTCCCAGGCGGGATTGATCTCGGCCACAAAGGCGTGGTCCGGCGACTGTGCACGAAAGCCGCTTCGCCAAAGCGGTGAGGTCTCTCGCAGTCGATCCTCGCGCGTCATGTCATGTTGTCCACGTTTTAATTGACCGGCCAACGCGGAATTCCGCGCTGGTCCGATGGAATCATCGCTTGGCCTGCCACCTGATTGCAACCAAACGCGTAAGCATCAGTTTAACTTTCAGCAGCACTTCTCATCTGCAACACAGCAGCCTCAATAGCAGAAAGGAGTTCCGCCTGCCGTACCCCCACGGCAGGCTTTGCACAGCCTGCCGGCTTTCAGTCCACCGCCCGCGGCTTCGCTTCGACGTTCCAGATCGTCTGCGCGTACTGGCCGATGGTGCGGTCGGAGGAGAACTGGCCCATGCCGGCGACGTTGAGTATCGCCTTGCGCGTCCAGTTTTCCGGCTCGAGGTAGAGCGCGCCGACCCGTTCCTGGCAGGCGATGTAGGAGGCATAGTCGGCCAGAAGCAGATAGTGGTCGCCGTTCGCCGTCAGGTTGTCGAAGACGGGCCGGTAGCGCTCGCGTTCCACGGGCGAGAAGAAGCCGTCGCGGATCATGTCCAGCGCCTGCCCCAGTTCGTGGTTGCTTTCGTAGTAGAGCCAGGGGTTGTAGCCGGAGGCGCGCAAGCTCGCGACTTCGTCGGCAGTGAGGCCGAAAATGAAAATATTCTCGGGCCCGACCTCGTTGCGGATCTCGACGTTGGCGCCGTCCAGCGTGCCGATGGTCAGCGCGCCGTTCATGGCCAGCTTCATGTTGCCGGTACCCGAGGCTTCGGTGCCGGCAGTGGAGATCTGCTCGGAGAGGTCGGCGGCGGGGATGATGATTTCGGCGTTCGATACGTCGTAGTTGGGGATGAACACGACTTTCAGGCGGTCCTTCACCAGCGGGTCGTTGTTCACGATGTCGGCGACGTCGTTGATCAGGCGGATGATCAGCTTGGCCATGCGGTAGCCGGGAGCGGCCTTGCCGCCGAATATCACCGTGCGCGGCGGGGCATCGCCGCCGGTGCGCAGGCGGTTGTAGAGCGTGACCACGTGCAGGACATTGAGCAGCTGCCGCTTGTATTCGTGGATGCGCTTGATCTGCACGTCGAAGATCGAGGCGGGATCGACCTTGACGCCGAGCCGCTTCGCGATGACCTGCGCCAGGTGCAGCTTGTTGTCGCGCTTGACGCGGACGAAGGTGTCGCGAAACCCGGCATCGTCGGCCAGCGGAGCGAGTCGCCGCAATTGGTCGAGGTCCTTGAGCCAGCCGCGGCCGGTGTGCTGCGTGATCAGCTTCGCCAGTGCCGGATTGGCCTGGTTGAGCCAGCGCCGCGGCGTGACGCCGTTGGTCATGTTGACGATCTTGTCCGGCCACAGGCGGTGGAAGTCGGAAAAGATGGTTTCCTTCATCAGCCGGGTGTGGATGGCGGCGACACCATTGACCTTGTGGCTGCCGACGATGGCCAGGTGCGCCATGCGGATGCGGCGGCCGGCGTTTTCGTCGATCAGCGACATGCGCTGCCACAGGGCAGGGTCGTCGGGATAGGTGTGCATCACGTCCTTCATGAAGCGGTGGTTGATGTCGTAGATGATCTGCAGGTGGCGCGGCAACACGCGCTCGAACAGGCGGACGGGCCAGGTTTCCAGCGCCTCGGACATCAGGGTGTGGTTGGTGTAGGCGAAGGTGCGCGTGACGATGTTCCAGGCGCGCGACCAATCCATGTGCTGCAGGTCGATCAGGATGCGCATCAGCTCGGCCACCGCGATCGAGGGGTGGGTGTCGTTCAGCTGGATCGCCACCTTGTCCGGCAGGCTGTCCAGCGGCACGCCGGACTTGGCGAAGCGGTAGAGCATGTCCTGCAGCGAGGCGCTGACGAAGAAATACTGCTGCTTCAGGCGAAGTTCGCGCCCCATCTCGGTGGTGTCGTCGGGGTAGAGCACCTTGGACAGGTTCTCGGAATCGTTCTTGTCCTCGACGGCGGCGATGTAGTTGCCCTCGTTGAAGTACTTGAGGTCGAAATCGCGGCTGGCCTTGGCCGCCCACAGGCGCATGTTGTTAACGGTGCCGGTGTCGTAGCCGGGGATCGGGTAGTCATAGGCCATGGCCATGACGTCGTCGGTCTCGACCCACTGGTAGCTCTTCTTGCCGTGCTCGTCGGCGAACTCGACGACGCGGCCGTGGAACTTGACCTGGTAGAGGACTTCGGGACGCGGGAATTCCCAGGGGTTGCCGTAGCGCAGCCAGTTGTCGGGATGCTCGACCTGCTGGCCCTCCTCGATGCCCTGGTTGAACATGCCGTATTCGTAGCGTATGCCGTAGCCGTAGCCGGCGACGCCCATGGTCGCCATCGAATCGAGGAAGCAGGCCGCCAGCCGGCCGAGGCCGCCGTTGCCCAGCGCCGCGTCCGGCTCGATCTCGGCGATGTTGCCGGGCTTGAGGCCCATTTCGCCCAGCGCCGTGAGGGCGTCGGCGAATTCCTTCTCGGCGCAGATGTTGAGCATGGAGTTGGTCATGGTGCGGCCCATGAGGAATTCCATCGAGAGGTAATAGACCCGCTTGCGGTCTTCGACGTAGTAGCTGCGCATGGTTTCCATCCAGCGCTCGATCATGCGTTCGCGCACCACGGCGGCGGCGGCGAAGAACCAGTCGCGGTCGGTGGCGGTGATCGGGTCCTTGCCGATGGTGAACACGAGGCGGTTGTAGAGCGAGCGCCGGATCGAGTCGGCGTCGAGCGTCGGGTGATCAAGATCGGGCAAGGCGGTGGGCTTTTGCATGGCGGGCTCCCGTTTGAGACAACGGAAACATCATACTCGCGGCGCGGAGATCGGTGCGCGGGTCCGGGCTAGGGCTGCAGGGCGGCGCGCCAGCGCGCGAGCTTTTCCTCGAATGTCATGCCAGCATGGGCCGGACTGGTGGAGGGCAGGACCGTTGCCGCGAAGCCCATGGCCTCGACTTCGCGGATGCGCCGCGCCGCCATGCGGCCGTTGAAGCAGATTTGCCGTAGCGCGGGCGCCGACTCCTTAAGTGCCGCAAGCGGATTCGGTACCGCTTCGCGAATCGCCGTGTCGAGGCTGCCGACGCGTTCGCAGGAGGCGAACACATCCCAGATGGCTATGCCGGCCGCCTGCACCGCGGCAATGCGCGCGGGATAGTCCATCTCTGGCAGCGGCTGTTCGATCACCGCGCCGAGGATGCGCCAGAACTGGTTCTGAGGATGCGCGTAATACTGCTGCGCGGCAAGCGAGGCGGCAGACGGAAACGAGCCCAGGATCAGTACCCGGGCTCGTGAGTCGATGATAGGCGGCAGGCCGTTGAGGATCACTGTCGTTCCGTCATTCCGGCGAACGCCGGAATCCAGGACGATCAAGGCACTGGACACCGGCTTTCGCCGGTGTGACGACATATTCAGTGTCGTCCTAAGCGCCGCTCATCTCCAGCATCAACTGGTTCATGCGCTTGACGAAGGTCGCCGGGTCGTCGAGCTGGCCGCCTTCGGCGAGCAGGGCCTGGTCGAACAGCACCGCGGCCCAGTCGTCGAAGCGTTTGTCTTCGTACTTGAGGCGCAGCACCACCGGGTGCTGCGGGTTGATTTCGAGGATGGGCTTCGAGGGCGGCGCCTTCTGCCCCGCCGCCTTGAGGATGCGCGCGAGGTTGCCGGAGACGTCGTGCTCGTCGGCCACCAGGCAGGCCGGGCTGTCGGTCAGGCGGTGCGTGACGCGCACTTCCTTGACCTTCTCGCCCAGCGACTTGGCTATCTTTTCGGTCAGGTCCTTGAATTCGCCGGCGGCGGACTCCTGTTCCTTCTTCTCGGCTTCGTCTTCCAGCTTGCCCAGGTCGAGGCCGCCCTTGGCCACCGACACCAGTTGCTTGCCTTCGAACTCGGTCAGGTGCGACACCACCCATTCATCGACGCGGTCCGACAGCAGGATGACCTCGATGCCCTTCTTGCGGAAGACTTCCAGGTGCGGGCTGTTCTTCGCCGCGTTGAAGGTCTCGGCGGTGACGTAGTAGATCTTTTCCTGCTCGGGCTTCATGCGCGCGATGTAGTCGGCCAGCGACACGGTCTCATCCGCAGTGTCGGCGTGCGTCGAGGCGAAGCGAAGCAGCGCGGCGATCTTGTCCTTGTTGGCGAAGTCCTCGCCCATGCCCTCTTTCAGCACCTTGCCGAACTCGCCCCAGAAGGTGGCGTACTTTTCCTTCTGCGCCGCGTCCTCGCTGTTGGCCAGTTCGGCCAGCATGCCGAGGACCTTGTTGGTGCAGCCCTTGCGGATGGCCTCGATGTCCTTCGATTCCTGCAGGATTTCGCGCGAAACGTTGAGCGGCAGGTCGGCCGAGTCGACGATGCCGCGCACGAAGCGAAGGTAGAGCGGCATCAGCTGCTCGGCGTCGTCCATGATGAAGACGCGGCGCACGTAGAGCTTGACGCCGTGGCGCGCGTTGCGGTCCCACAGGTCGAAAGGCGCGCGCGCGGGGACATACAGAAGTTGGGTGTACTCCGTCTTGCCTTCGACCCGGGCATGGGTCCAGGTCAGCGGGTCTTCGAAATCGTGGCCGACGTGCTTGTAGAACTCCTTGTACTGTTC
>CAIZKA010000151.1 GCA_903933395.1 uncultured beta proteobacterium
ATTGCCGACGAAGACCTCGAGCGCGAGAACGCGGAAAAGACCTCGGCCGTGCATTTCCTTCGCTTCGAGCTGTCGGCCGGCATGGTGGCGGCGGTCAAATCCGGCGCCGCCCTCTCCGTCGGCGTCGATCATCCGCACTACACCACATCGACCGGAGCGCTGCCGGCGCCGGTGCGGGCATCGCTGGCTGCCGATCTGGCTTGAATCGGGCTCCTTTGACCCTGATCAACTGATTTTTCCGGAGTTTCATCTACACTCGCGCCCTCTTTAAAAGGGTGGCAAGCGTGGCAAAACCTCAACTCGTGTGTCCGGCCGGCAGTCTGGCGGCGCTCAAGGCGGCGGTGGATAACGGCGCCGACGACGTCTATCTCGGCTTCCGCAACGACACCAACGCGCGCAACTTCGCCGGACTCAACTTCGACGACAAGAGCCTGGCCGAAGGTGTCCGCTATGCCCACCAGCGCGGGCGCAAGGTGCTGGCCGCGATCAACACCTATGCCCAGGCCGGCCGTTTCGCCGACTGGACGCGCTCGGTCGATACCGCCGCCAATCTTGGTATCGACGTGGTCATCATCGCCGATCCCGGCGTGCTCGACTACGCTGCGCAGACCTACCCGGACATGCGTCGCCACCTCTCGGTGCAGGCTTCGGCCACCAGTTACGAAGCCGTCAATTTCTGCCGCGAGAAGTTCGGCATCCAGCGCGCCGTGCTGCCGCGCGTACTGACGCTGGCGCAGGTGGAGAACGTGATCCGCCACACCGAGGTCGAGATCGAGGTCTTCGGCTTCGGCAGTCTCTGCGTGATGAACGAGGGCCGCTGCTGGCTGTCCTCCTACGCCACCGGCGAGTCCCCGAATACCGTCGGCGCCTGCTCGCCGGCAAAGTACGTGCAGTGGGAAAAGAAGCCGGACGAAATGGATGTGCGCCTTAACGGCATCCTGATCGACCGCTACGGCAACGAAGAAAACGCCGGCTATCCGACCATCTGCAAAGGCCGCTTCGAGGTCGCCGGCGAGACCTACTACGCCATGGAAGAGCCGACCAGCCTCAACGTGATCGAAATGCTGCCGGAGATCATCCGTATCGGCGTCGCCGCGATCAAGGTCGAGGGCCGCCAGCGCAGCCCGACCTATGTCGCGCAGGTCACGCGCAACCTGCGCCAGGCGCTCGATGCGGCGTTCGCGTCACCGGACAGCTACAAGGTGAAACCGGTCTGGGCAGCGGAGCTCAGCAAGGTCGCCGAGGGTTCGCAGATTACGCTCGGCGCCTACAACCGGCCATGGCGTTGAGTGCCTTAGTACGTCATTCCCGCGAACGCGGGAATCCAGGGCTACAGGACTGGATTCCGGGTCAAGACCGGAATGACGGCTTGAGTCTTTCGTTTTCGGGTCGCGCGTCATGCAGATCACGCTAGGTCCCCTGCTGTTTTTCTGGCCCAAGGCCGAGGTCATGGAGTTCTACGCCGAGGCGGCGCAGCACCCGGCCATCGATCGCATCTATCTCGGCGAGGCGGTCTGCTCTCGCCGCCAGCAGTTACGCGCCGCCGACTGGATCGGCCTGGCCAAGGACTTGCGCGATGCCGGCAAGGAAGTCGTGCTGACAGCCCAGGCCCTGCTTGAATCCGAAAGCGACCTCAAGGCGCTGCGCCGGCTGATTGCCGATGCCGGCGGCATGATCGAGGCCAACGACCTGGGCGCGGTCAAGGTCGCCTGCGACGCCGGTATCGGCTTCGTCGCCGGGCCGCACCTCAACATCTACAACGAGCAGACCCTGGCTTTCTTCGCCGCGCAGGGCGCAAAGCGCTGGCTGCCGCCGCTGGAGATTTCCGGCAGCGTGATAGAGGCCCTGCACCGCAGCCGGCCGGCCGGCATGGAGACCGAGGTGTTCGCCTTCGGCAAGCTGCCGCTGGCCTTCTCGGCGCGCTGCTTCACGGCACGCCACTATGGCCTGAACAAGGACGACTGCCAGTTCAAGTGCCTCGACCACCCGGAAGGCATGCTGGTCAGCACGCGCGAAGGGCAGTCTTTCCTGACGCTGAACGGCATCCAGACCATGTCGGCGCAGACCGAGAGCCTGCTGGCGCAGATGCCGGAGCTCATCGCGCAGGGCATCGATGCGGTGCGCATCAGCCCGCAGGCGGAGCACACTTTCGACGTCGTCGAAGCCTTCGCTCGGGCGCGCAAGGGAGAGCCCGTGGTGGATAATCCGCTATGGGCGCCGGCCGGCCTGGTCAATGGCTTCTGGTTCGGCCGTGCCGGCACGGCACACGAGACCGCTTGAGGCACACTTCATGGCAAATCCCCTGAAACTTCCGACGATTCCCCCCTTCGTTCTACCGTCGCTGGTGGCCCGCCTCGGCGCGCGCCTGCCGCAGTGGCCGCATTCGGTCAACCTCGCGCTGGCGCTGAACGCCGCGAAGAAGCTCGGCGTGCTGCCCGAAGACAGCCTGCAGGAACTGGAGGGACGTTATTTTCGCGTCACCGTGCTGGATACCGGCATGGTCGCCGAGTTCTGCTACCGCGGCGGCAGTTTCCGCCCGGTCTTCGTTTCTCCCGGCCAGCCCGACCTGCATTTCACGGCACGCCTCTCGGCCTTCCTGCAAATGGTTAGTCGCCAGGAGGATCCGGACACGCTGTTCTTCAATCGCAGCCTCTCGATCGAGGGCGATACCGAACTCGGCCTGCGCGTGAAGAACATGCTCGACGCCCTGGAGTGGCCTCAGCTGGCCTGGCAGGGCCTGCGCCCGACTTTTCTCGGCCGGGGCTGATCCTTCCTGCCGCTTGCGGTAGCATGCCGCTTTTTGAACGGGAGTCGGCAATGAAGAAATGGCAATGCATCGTCTGCGGTTGGGTCTATGACGAGGCTCTCGGCGACGAGGAACACGGCATCGCGCCTGGCACGCGCTGGGCCGACGTTCCGGACGGATTCGTCTGTCCCGAGTGCGGCGTCGCCAAGCATGATTTCGTCATGATGGAGTTGTGAGAGTCGGCGCCGGCGGTACGGCGCGACGAATTAAATCAGGGTTTGCGTGCAGCCTGTGTTACAGTCCGCCCCGCTTCACCTCCTTAGCGACCGCGCCCCAGTCTGCCGGTCGTGCCTTAACGGCGACATTCAGTCCCCTCGAAGGTTACACCCCATAGAAGTTTCCGCCCAGATTGGCCTGCACAAGTGCGGGGGTCGGCTTCAGAGGTAATCAACATGCAGTTCACCGACCTCGGCCTTTCGGCCGAGCTCCTGCGCGCCATTGGCGAGCAGGGCTACACCACGCCCACCCCTGTGCAGCAGCAGGCCATTCCACACATCCTCGCCGGCCGCGATCTCGAGGCCCTGGCCCAGACCGGCACCGGCAAGACGGCAGCCTTCGTGCTGCCCATCCTGCAGCGCCTGACCAACCCGCTCGTGACCCCCTTGCAGAAGGTCACCCACACCGCGCCGCGCGTGCTGGTGCTGGTGCCGACACGCGAACTCGCCGCCCAGGTGCTGGAAAGCGTCCGCACCTATGGCGCCCATACCGGCCTGCGCAGCCTCGCCGTGTTCGGCGGCGTCGGCATCAACCCGCAGATCCAGACCCTGCGCCGCGGCATCGACATCCTCGTCGCGACTCCCGGGCGCCTGCTCGACCACCTCGGCCAGCGCACCGTCGACCTGTCGAAAGTGCAGACCCTGGTCCTCGACGAAGCCGACCGCATGTTCGACATGGGCTTCATCCGCGACATCCGCCGCATCATCGAGAAGTTGCCGAAAGTCCGGCAGAACCTGATGTTCTCCGCCACCTTCGCCGCCGAAGTGCGCGAACTGGCCCATGCCGTGCTCAAGGATCCGGCCATGGTCGAAGTTGCGCGCCGCAACGCGCCGGCCGAACTGGTGACGCACACCGTGATAAAGGTCGATCAGGACCAGAAGCGCGACCTGCTGCTGCACCTCTTCGCCGCCCACGGCTGGCACCAGGTGCTGGTATTCTGCCGCACCAAGCATGGCTCCGACGCGCTGGCGAGGAAGCTCGAGCAATCCGGCGTGCGCACCGCGGCACTGCACGGCAACAAGTCGCAGAACGCCCGCACCCGCGCCTTGGCCGACTTCAAGGCCGGCAAGCTCGCGGCGCTGGTCGCCACCGACATCGCCGCGCGCGGCCTCGACATCGATTCGCTGCCACGTGTGGTGAATTTCGAACTGCCCAACGTGCCCGAGGACTACATCCACCGCATCGGCCGCACCGGACGCGCGGGCGCGAGCGGCGAAGCGCTGAGCCTCGTCAGCGGCGAAGAGCGCATCCAGTTGCGTGACATCGAGCGCCTGCTGAAGCGCGAGATCCCGACTTCGGTCATGCCGGGTTTCGAGCCGCAGCACAACAACAGCGTGCCGCGTCCCGCCGCTGGGCGTCCTTCTGCGCCGAAGCCGGCGCAGGCCCGTGCCCGCACCGGGGCAGGTAACCGCAGCGGCGCACCGCGTCCGGCGCGTTCGGGTGGTGGTGGAGGCGGCGGCGCCAAGCCGGCCAGCCATCACAGCGGACAGAGGCACCGCTGAGTAAGGATGAAAGCCGGGTCTTGCGACCCGGCCTTTTTACTGCGGAGTAATGCGGCTTACTTGGCTATCCCGTTGGGATAGCAGAGGCCGCCGGTAATCTCCAGCGTAGTCGCGTTGATCGCTTCGTTCTCGACGCAATGGCCGATCAGGCGCGCCACTTCGTCGGGTTCGACCAACCGGTCAAGATGGACGTCGGCAAGAATCGACATCAACGCGTCCTGGTTCATCCCGGTCAGCATCGGCGTTGCCGTGTAGCCCGGGGCGATGCCGATGCAGCGGATGTTGCGGATGCCGCGCATGAGGAACTCGCCGATCACGATCTTCGGCAGCAGCGCGTCGGCCACCTTGGCCGACGAGTAGTTGAGCTGGCCGACCTGCCCCACCTTGTTCACCGACGATATGGCCACCAGCAGTCCCGGCCAGCCGCCATTGACCATGGCTTCGGCCCCGTCACGGATGGTCAGGAAGGTGCCGGTGAGGTTGACGTCGATCACGGGCTGCCACTTGTCCAGTCCCATCTTCCGCGACACCTTGCCGGTTTCCTTGTCCAGGTTCAGCATCATGCCGTCGCGGATGATGCCCGCCGAGGCGACCACGACGTTGATCTTGCCGAAGGCATCGATGGCGGCCTTGATGAACTTGGCCGTTTCCGCCTCGCTCGATACGTTGGCCTGGACGCCGATCACCTCGCCGCCCATGTCCTTGATGTCCTTGACCACGCGGTCGATGTTCTTCTGCATCATGTCCACGATCACGACCTTGGCGCCGTTGCGCACGAAGTATTTGGCGACGGCTTCGCCTATGCCGTTGCCGGCACCGGTGATGATGGCAACGCTTCCCTTGATGTCCATGATTGATTTCCTTTGTGAATTATTTTGCGGCCCGACGGCCCTGAAGTCCGCCTCGTTTATCCGTTAGCGAGAAAACGAGGAACTGTCCTTGTCCCAGTAAATGAAGTTGGGATGCGTCACGTCCGGACCGACCAGCTTCAGATCGCCGATCAGGTTGGGATGCGCGACGTCCGGGCCGACGATCTTGATGCCGACCGGAAGCATGGTGTGAACCAGCGCCCGGGCTCTGACCTCGACTTCGGATTCCGCAAGCCCTGCAAACAGGCCCGCCGCGACCAGCGCGGCCTTGCCGTCGGCCTTCTTGCAGGAAATGTCCCAGCGGTCCTGCGCCTTCTCGACCGAGAACTCCATGTCGTTGTAGTTAAAACTTTTCATGATGTTTTCCTCTGAAAAGGCGGCTTATTTGGGGGCCTTGAGCACAGTGATGCAGTTCGTCACCGCGGAACCGCCGACGTTGAACACCACGCCGATGTCGGCCTTCTTCGCCTTGACGCCGATGGCTTCGCCGATCAGTTGCTTGTACACCAGCGCATGCATGGAGGCGCCGGTGGCACCGACCGGATGGCCCTTCGACTTAAGTCCGCCGGACAGATTGATCGCCACCTTGTCATCGCGCGTGAAGCGGCCGTCGAGGTAGTCGTAGCCGGCGCGGCCGTCCTTGGACAGGCCGAGGGCTTCGGTGGAAAGGATCTGGTTGATGGTGAAGCAGTCGTGCACTTCGGCAATGTCGATGTCGGCCGCGGTGATGCCGGCTTCCTTGTAGGCTTTGGCGGCGGCATCCTTGCCGGCCATCAGCTCGTACATGTTGGGGCGGACGTTTTCCGGCAGGCGCTCGGCCGAGTGGCCGATACCGGCGATTTCGACGGCCCGCTTCTTGTTGCTGACGTTGCTGGTCTGGGTGATCACCACGGCGGCGGCGCCGTCGGTGACCAGCGAGCAGTCGTGCAGCCGCAGCGGCGGCGCGATCATCATGTTCTTGCACCTGCCGCGGGCATCGAGTTCGTTGAGCTTGATGATCTCCTCGACTGTCGCGGGGCCGTTGCGCACATGGGCCAGCGGATTCTCGGCGCCGTTCTTGTAGCACAGGGCACCGGCGGTCCACAGCATGCGTTCAAGGTCCTCGTTGGAAATTCCGTACTGAGCCTGGTAGCCCTTGGCGTAGGCGGCGAACAGCATGGGGAAGGACCAACCCTTGGAACCTTCACTCGGCCAGTGCGAGGAGCAGGCCAGCACGTGGGTCATCTGCGGCGTGGGCAGCAGGTTCATCTTCTCTACCCCAATCACCAGGACATTCTTGTAGCGGTTGGCCTCGATCGCATAAACGGCGTCGTAGAGCGCCACCGACGAGGACGCGCAGGCGCACTCGCAGCGGGTCATGGGCTTGAAGCGCAGCGCGGGATCGATCTCCGCGGCGATCGGTGCGACGTGCTCCTGGTTGATGAAGGAACCCGGCGAACAGGATCCGACGTAAACGGCGTCGATATCCTTGGGGTCGAGCCCCGCGTCCTTGATGGCGCCGCGACCGGCTTCTATCAGAAGGTCGTAGTAGCTCTTGGTATCGGTGACGAGGCCGGTGGCCTTGTCCTTCTTGACGAAGGCGCCGAATTCGGTGTTGTAGGCACCCACAATGCTTGCTTTGGACATAATCGTTACTCCTATGAACAGCTATTGGCAAAACCTGCGATGCGGACATGCACCGCATTACTGCGCGCACGTTACGCGTTTTGTGCAGCGCACAACTGATCTAGGTCAACAGCTGTTGGGGTAGACGGGCCAGGTGCCACTGAAAGCTGCACGGCTTGCAAGCCTGCGGGCTGCTTGGCTTCCCGGTGGCTTCAGAACCATGAGCCAGGCTGTTTGAGGAACTCGAGCTCGGCGGCCGTCGATTCGCGCCCGAGGATGGCGTTGCGATGGGGGAAGCGGCCGAAACGGGCTATCACCTGCTGGTGCCGCTGGGCGTAGTCGCGGGCGCTGTCGAAGGCTTCGTGCTTCATCTCGCGCGCCAGGGCAGAGAAGAGCGCGACCGAGCGTTCCTGGTCGAGCAGGGATTCGCCGTGTTCGAACGGCAGGTAGGCGAACCAGCGCTGCCAGGGTGTGAGGTTCTTGTCGCGCCCCGCGGCGACGAGCAATTCCGCGATTTGCAGCGCTTGCGCGTCGCCGGCAAAGGCGCGCGGCGTGCCGCGGTAGATGTTGCGGGTGAATTGGTCGAGCAGGAGGATGCGCGCAAGCTGTGCTTCGTCCGATCCTTCGGCGGGAGTTCCGCTGAGCGCCGCTTCGACCGCGGCGCCGAAGCGTTGGCGGATCGCGGCGTCGAAGGCGTCATCCTTGCGGAACCACTCGGGGCGGTAGGCGCCGTGGCCGGCATGGTCTGCCGGCAGAAACCAGAACTCCAGAACGGCGCGCACCGGCGCCGCGGGCGCTTGCATCAGACCTTCTTGGCTGGCGCCTTCTTGGCTGCGGCCGCTTCGCTTAACGCCGATGAAGCTGGCGTTAGCCTGCTCTGAAGCTTCGCTTTCGCGGCAGGTTTTTTGGCTGCCGTTTTCTTCGGCGCCGCCTTGGTCGCCGTATCGCCGGCGCCAGCGCTCTGCGTCCCTGCGGGAACTCTCGTTGCGGTCTTCTTCGCCACCGGTTTTTTGGCCGCCGCCTTCTTCAGCACGGGTTCGTTCGCCGCCGGTTCTGCCTTGGCCGAAGGCTTCGCACCGGCTTTCGGCGCTTTTGGCGCCCTCGGTTCGAACTCGAAACCTACCTTGCCGGTCGCCGGATCGCGCACCAGGTAGGCGGAGAACTTGCGCCGCGTCTTGTTCGAGATGAAGCCCTTGAGCAGGTCGGTCTTGCCCGTCGCCAGCAGCTTCTGCATGTCGCCGCGCGCGACTTCCTGTTGCAGGATGATCTTGCCGGAGCGGAAATCGCAGGTCTTGCCGGCGCCGACGGCTTTTTCGCAGACATAGGCCATGCCGTGCTCGAAGACGCGGCCGCCGCATTTGGGGCAGGCGCCGAGCGTTTCCTGGGTCGAGAAGTCGACCTCCTCGCCATCGGAGTCGGCGTCCGACTGGCCGAAATCGAACTCCGGCATGTGGTCGTCCTTGAGCCTGATCATGGCCGCGAAGGGCCGCCCCATCTTGCTGCGAAAGCCCTGCAGCGGACCGATCTGGCGCTTCGTCAGCAACTCGTCTATTTCCTCGGTTTCCCACTGCCGGCTGGCTACCACCTTCCACAGCTTGTAGTCGCACTTCTCACAGGTGAAGTGCTTGTAGCCTTCGTGGATCTTGGCGCCGCAACGGGGGCAGGGGGTCTTGAGGGTACCGAAGTCGGGGTCGGCAAACTCGCCGGTCTTGATCCGTTCGACCATCTCGCGCGTCTTGTCGACGACATGGTTCATGAACTCGTCGCGGCCGAGCCGGCCATGCTCCATTTCCTTGAGCTTGTATTCCCATTCGCCGGTGAGTTCGGGCGAACGTATTTCATCCACCTTGAGCTGTTCCAGTGCGAACAGCAGCGAGAAGGCCTTGGCCGTCGGCTGCAGCTCGCGGCCGTTGCGGTGCAGGTATTCCTCGGCCAGCAGGCCCTCGATGGTTGCCGCGCGCGTCGCCGGCGTGCCGAGGCCGCGCTCGGCCATGGCTTCGCGCATTTCCTCGTCTTCGATCAGCTTCCCGGCGCCTTCCATGGCGGTGAGCAGCGTGGCTTCCGTGAAGCGCGGCGGCGGTTGCGTCGCCTTGGCCTTGACCTCGACATCCTTGGCCCAGACCCGCTCGTTCTTTTCCAGGGCGGGCAGATTTACGGCTTCACCCGCTTCCTCGCGGGTTTCCTGCGATTCCTTGCCATACACGGCGAGCCAGCCCGGGGTCACCAGCACCTTGCCTTCGGTCTTGAAGGCTTCCTTTTCGATTCGGGTGATGCGCGTGGTGATGTTGTACTCGGCCGACGGATAAAAAATTCCGAGGAAGCGCTTGGTGACCAGGTCGTAAATCTTCTGTTCCGGCTCGGACAGATTCTTCGGTGCCGCTCCGGTGGGGATGATGGCGAAGTGGTCGCTTACTTTGGCGTTGTTGAAAATGCGCTTGTTGGGATGCACCCAGCCGTTCTTGATGATGGCGCCGGCGAAGGTCGCATAGGGCGTACCGGCCATGGCGGCCAGGGTTTCCTTGACTGTGCCGATGTAGTCCTCGGGCAGGTGGCGGCTGTCGGTCCGCGGGTAGGTCAGGGCCTTGTGTTTTTCGTAGAGCGCCTGGGCCAGCCCTAGCGTGTTCTTGGCACTGAAGCCGAAGCGGCCGTTGGCCTCGCGCTGCAAGGAGGTGAGGTCGTAGAGCATCGGGCAGGCCTCGGTCTTGGGCCTGCTGTCCTCTTCCACCGTGCCGTGCTGGCCTAGGCATTTCTTGCGCAGGGCTTCCGCCCGGGCCTTGTCCCACAAGCGGGAGGCAGTGGCATGCTCGTCCTCGGCCTTCTTGAACTTCTCGTCGAACCAGCGACCGCGGTAGGCGCCGGCGAGGCACTGGAATTCGCCTTCGACTTCCCAGTAGTCGCGCGAAACGAAAGCGCGGATGCGGCTCTCGCGTTCGACCATGATGGCGAGCGTCGGCGTCTGCACGCGGCCGACCGGTGTCTTGTAGAAGCCACCCTCCTTGGAATTGAAGGCGGTCATGGCACGCGTACCGTTGATGCCGATCAGCCAGTCGGCTTCCGAGCGGCAGCGCGCGGCGTCGGCCAGCGGCAGCATTTCGGCGTCGGTACGCAGGTGGGCGAAGCCGTCGCG
Source organism: uncultured beta proteobacterium (assembly GCA_903933395.1). Taxonomy (GTDB): domain Bacteria; phylum Pseudomonadota; class Gammaproteobacteria; order Burkholderiales; family Rhodocyclaceae; genus Sulfuritalea. The sequence continues at coordinate 10,126 of CAIZKA010000151.1, forward strand.
GATCGCGGTGGCTGTCATCGACTGCAGCCAGAGGCGGCGCACGGGCTTCTGCTTGGCGCCCAGTGCGTGCTGTGCGACGTAGCGGAAAATCAGTTCACCCTCGCGCCCCGCGTCACAGGCATTGACCAGGCCCGTGACATCCTTGCGCTTGATCAGGCGGGTCAGCAGGCGCAGGCGTTCCTGGGTTCTTTCGATCGGATTCAGCGCGAAATGCGGCGGAATCATCGGCAGGTGGGTGAAACTCCACTTGCCGCGCTTGACGTCGTATTCCTCGGGCACGGCCAGTTCCAGCAGGTGGCCGATGGCCGACGAAAGGACGTAGTCGTCGCTCTCGAAGTAGTCGCCGGTCTTGGTGAAGCCGCCCAACGCCTTGGCAATATCCTGGGCGACGGAAGGTTTCTCGGCGATGATCAGCTGTTTCATAGTGTGGGCTTTCCCCCCGGCCCCCTTTCCGGGAAAGGGGGTGACGGAGGCTCGCGGTGCTCGAAATGGAACAATTGGGCCAAAGTGGGCCTGCGGGAGCGGCGCATCATAAGCGCGCCGCTCACAATTAAGCAAGCCGGGAATTAATTGAGCAGGATGCGGGTGACGTCTTCGCCGCTGCCGGAATCCTCGTCTTCGCTGTCCTCGGCGAGCAGTTCCTCGAGGATCAGGGCATCGACTTCGTGGCGGTAACGCCAGATCACGGCGAGCACGATGACCTTGAGCCGGTCAAGACTGATTTCGGCGTCCGGCAAAGCCAGGGCGCGCTCGATGATGGCTTCGCGCAAGGGCGCATCGACGGCGTCATGCTGTTCGAGAAAGGTGATGAAGCCGCGGCAGACGGCGGGCAGCCGTTCCTGTTCTTCCTCGTCGTAGATCCTTATGGAACCGGCCAGCATCTGGCTGCCACAGGGCGCGGCTTCCTTTCCGGCTAGGCCGTCGAGCCAGGACAGTGCCTCGCTGATGTCGTCGCTGCCGAAACCTGCCGCCGACAGTTTCCGGGCCAGCACCTCGGGTTCCGGGCAGGCGTCGGGCAGGTAGTTTTCGAACAGGTAAACCAGTATGTCGATCATGATGTCTGCGGAAAGAAGCGCTTTGTCTTGGCGTAGTTAATGGAGTCTTTGGAAGAGGCCACCAGGTAGCTGGGCCACGCGTCCGGCGAGTTCCATGGGCAAGAGCATGGCAAGAAGGTCGGCGGGCGTCAAGCCGCTGCGTGCGGAAAGTGTGTCGAGTGCGCAGGGGGCATGCCCCAGGAAGGCGAGCACTTGCTCTTCTTCGTCGTTGAGTCTCACCGGGCTACCCTTGCCGGTGCTGCTGGCGGCAGCGGGCACTTCCAGGCGCAATTCCTCGAGGATGTCCTGGGCCGATTCGACCAGCTTGGCGCCCTGGCGTATCAGTTGATGGCAGCCGCGCGAAAGAGGCGAATGGATCGAGCCCGGAATGGCAAACACCTCGCGCCCCGATTCCGCGGCCAACCGCGCGGTGATCAGCGAGCCGCTGCGCAGGGCCGCTTCGACAACCAGGCAGCCGAGACCAAGGCCGGCAATGATGCGGTTGCGGCGCGGGAAGTTGGATGCCAGCGCCGGGGTGCCGAGGGGGAATTCGCCGAGGACGACGCCTTTTTCCGCAATGGCGCGTGCCAGAGCTTCGTTTTTCGCCGGATAGAGGCGGTCGGCGCCGGTGCCGATCACGGCGACAGTGCCCGCCGCCGTCGCCAGCGCGCCGCGATGGGCGGCGGCGTCGATGCCAAGTGCCAGCCCGCTGACGATGGTCAGCCCGGAATTGCCGAGCGCCTGGGCGAAGGCCTCGGCGTCGCGCACGCCCTGTGCGGTGGCGTTGCGGCTGCCGACTACGGCCAGCATCGGACGATTCAGTATTGCGGTATCGCCCTTGGCGTAGAGCAGCAGCGGTGGATCGTCGGAACTCAGCAGGCTTTGCGGGTAATCCGCATCGGCCAGGGTCAGCAAGTGATTGCCGGGTTGGGCTGCCCAGGTCAGGGCCGCTTCGATCTCCGCCGCGCACTCGTGGCGCAACAGGCGCTCTGCGAGGGCAGGGTCGACGATTGTGGAGAGTGCCGGCAGACCGGCTTCGAAAATTGCCTGCGGGCCGCCACAGGCCTTGAGCAGTGCGCGCCGCGCTTCGCCGCCGATTCCCGGGACCAGCGTCAGGCGCAGCCAGGAAGCGAGTTCGCCGCGATCGGTCATCTGGGCGTCCTTGATGCGGGATCGGCCGGCCCCCGGCGGGCGCGGCTCGAATCAGGGGGTATGTACGAGGTCGCCGACCAGCACCGGGGTAGTCGCGTTCATTATCATGGCATAGGAAACGCGGTCGAAGACCCTGAATACGAACATCAGGCCATTGCGGGTATCGGGCAACTGGTAGTCGGTCCTGTCGGATCCCTCCTGGGACCGATAGACCACTTTCGCGCCGGCCGCATCGACGGCGAGCACGTGCCCGACTTCCAGGCCGTCGGCTGCACCGCGATTGAGCGTGACGATAGTTTGCGGGCCGCCGTAAGTCACTCCGCTGTAGATGCCGAGTATCTTTCCCTGAATCAGGGTCTTTGGCGCGCGCGGGATGTAGCTCGGCACATCCTGTCGCGGCGCCGGCTGAAGCCTGTCGTCGCGCTGGATTTCCATTTTCGCCGAGAGCACGAGGAAACTCGTCGGTACGCCGGTCTGGGTCACCCGCGCCGTGCCGAGGTATACGGCTTCGTAGCCGAGCGTTTCCTTGGTGTCCGGATCGACAAGCGGTTTGGCGGGCCGGAACAACTGCCAGCCCCTGGGCTTGGGGGCGACCTGGGTGGGGTCGTTGGGGTCGGGGGCGTAGCGCGCCTCGCCCTGGAGGAATATCGGAAAGAGCGATTCCTTGGCGTCTACTTCCGTGGCATAGACGGTGTCGCCGGTGCCGGCGACGGTCCGGTTGTCTTGCACGGCGACCACGCGCGGCGCGGCGCTGAAGGCGGCGGGGTCGACCACTCGCGGCTCGCTCAGGAAGGGCTCGATGTCCTGTGCCGGGATGGAAGGGATGGCCTTCCTCAGCGGGTCGACATATTCGCGACGTTGCTCGGTCACCGTCACCAGTTTGAGCTGGGGTTCGTTGCCGCTCTTGTCGAGCGCAAGGACCTGGCCGGGATAGATGCGCTGCGGATTCTTGATTTCCGTGGCATTCAGCTTCCACAGTTCGCCCCAGCGGTAGGGGTCCTTGAGGAACTTGCTGGCGATCCCCCACAGCGTGTCGCCGGACTTGACGATATAGCGGTCGGGCGCGCCGTCAGCCAGTTGCAGTGGCGGGGTTCCCTGAGCGAGCGCGAGGGCGGTTGAAATGCTTATGAGCAGCGCAGATATAATGCGACGCATGGCGTGATCTCCTGGCCGAGTGTCTGTGTGGATGGCGAACCACCCGAATATCTGCCGATTCTGCCCGACAATTCCCCCGGCATCAATTCTTTCAAGAGCGCTTTCATGGCCCTATTGCAGATTTTGCGTTATCCCGATCCGAGGCTGCACCGGAAGGCAGCATCCATCAAGGAGGTGGATGCGCGCGTCCGCCGGCTTGCCGCCGACATGGCCGAGACCATGTATGCCGCGCCCGGCATCGGTCTTGCCGCGTCGCAGGTCGACCAGCACCTGCGCCTGATCGTGATCGATGTTTCCGAAGACAAGTCCCGCCTGCTGACCCTCATCAATCCCGAACTGCTGGAAATATCCGGCGAATGCGAAGGCGAGGAGGGCTGCCTGTCGGTGCCCGGCATCTACGACACGGTCAAGCGTGCCAGTCACATCAGGGTGCGCGCGCTGGGCCTCGACGGCCAACCTTTCGAAATGGAGGCCGACGACCTGCTCGCCGTGTGCATCCAGCACGAGATGGACCACCTTGAAGGCAAGGTCTTCGTCGAATACCTCTCGCGCCTCAAGCAGACCCGCATCAAGAGCAAGCTGCTGAAGCAGGCGCGCGAGACCTTCTAACGCTTACAGCACCGAGCGCCACCTGCAGAAAATGAAACACGCGAAAAGCCGATTAGTCTCCCACCCCCCTTCCCCCCTCGCGGGGGGTTACCAATCGGCGCGCTGCGCGCGGTCATCACAAGGGGCTCCGAACAAGGAGTTTCACGTTACGTGAAAATTATCTTCGCCGGTACGCCGGAGTTCGCCGCGACGGCATTGCAAGCCTTGCTGGCCGCCGGCCACGAGGTGGTGCTGGTACTGACCCAGCCCGACCGCCCGGCCGGGCGCGGCATGGTGCTGCAGGCATCCGCCGTGAAAAAACTGGCGCTGGCCCACGGCATCCCGGTGTCCCAGCCCGAGCGCCTCAAGGATCCGGTGACGCACGAGCCTATCCGTGCCGCCTGCACCGAAGGCGGCGCCGAGCTGATGGTCGTGGCCGCCTACGGCCTGATCCTGCCGCAGGCCGTGCTTGACCTGCCGCGCCGCGGCTGCATCAACATCCACGCCTCGCTCCTGCCGCGCTGGCGCGGGGCAGCGCCGATTCAGCGCGCCATCGAAGCGGGCGATGCGCAAACCGGCATCACCATCATGGGAGTGGAAGCCGGGCTGGACACCGGCCCCATGCTGCTGGCCGCGGCCATAGACATCGATGCGCAGGACAGTGCCGGCAGCCTGCACGACCGGCTGGCCGCGCTGGGCGGCAAACTCGTGGTGGAGGCGTTGGCGCGCTTCGATGAGTTGGTTCCCGTGGTGCAACCCGAGGCCGGAGTGACCTATGCCGGCAAGATCGACAAGGCCGAGGCCCGGCTCGACTGGAACCAGCCGGCCGCAATCCTGGCGCGCAAGCTGCGCGCCTTCAATCCCTTTCCCGGCGCGGTGGTGATGCTGGCCGGCGAGCCGGTCAAGGTCTGGTGCGGCGACGCCGTAGCCGCCGGCGGCCGGCCCGGCCAGGTACTGGCAGCCGATACGACGGGCATCGTCGTAGCCTGCGGCGAAGGCGCACTGCGTCTCACCGAGCTGCAAAAGCCCGGCGGCCGCCGTGTCACCGCCGCCGATTTTCTGCACGGGAATCCGCTGCGGCCCGACTGACCTGTTTTGCCGGTCCCGCATCCTGCGGGCTGCTATTCTTCGCCGATGCAAATGTTTCCTCCCCTGGCCGAGGCCTTGAACGCGGCAGCCGGACTGTTCGCCGCCGTGCTCGCCGGCCGCAACTTCGACGCGGCGCTGGCCCGTGCCGCGCTTCCCGCGCCGCTGCGCGCGGCGACGATGGACCTCGCCTATCCGGCGCTGCGCGCTTTCGGCCGCGGCGACTTCCTGCTCGGCCTGCTTGTCGAGCGCCCGGCAAAGGACCCGGAAGTGCGCGGCCTGCTGCTGGTCGCCCTGGCGCGGCTCGAAGCGCGGCCGGACGAGGCCCACACCACGGTGGACCAGGCGGTGACGGCGGCGGCGCGCCTGGCGCGGGGACAGTTCAAGGGCCTGGTCAATGGCGTCTTGCGCAATTTCCTGCGCCGGCGCGAAGAACTGCTGGCGCTGGCGGACGCCGACCCGGTGGCGCGCGGGCAGCATCCGGCGTGGTGGATCGCGCGCCTGCAGCAGGACCATCCGGCGCACTGGGAAGCCATCCTCGCCGCGGGCAACAGCCATCCGCCGCTGTGCCTGCGCGTCAATCGGCGCCGTGTCACCGGCGCCGACTATCTGGATCAACTCAATGCTGCCGGCATCGCGGCGCGCGCGCTCGACGACACGGCCATCCTGATCGAAAAGCCGCTGCCGGTGGAGCGCATCCCGGGCTTTGCCGCCGGCCTGTGTTCGGTGCAGGATTGGGGCGCGCAGGCCGCGGCGGGCCTGCTCGACGTGCATGACGGCATGCGCGTGCTGGACGCCTGCGCGGCGCCGGGCGGCAAGGCCGCGCACCTGCTGGAAAGCGCCGGCATCGAGCTGACCGCGCTCGATGCCGATGCGCCGCGCGCCGCTCGCATCACCGGCAACCTGAAGCGCCTGGGGTTGGCGGCAACGGTGAAAGTGTCCGATGCGCGCGACGTCGGCGCCTGGTGGGACGGTCGTCACTACGATCGCATACTCGCGGATGTACCCTGCTCGGCCTCCGGCGTGGTGCGCCGCCACCCCGATGCAAAATGGCTGCGGCGCGAGTCGGACATTGCCGGTTTTGCAACAACGCAAGCGGCCATTGTCGATGCCTTGTGGCGCACTCTGGCCCCCGGTGGCAAAATGGTTTATGCCACCTGCTCGGTATTCGGGCAGGAGAATGGCGCGCAGTTGGAAGCCTTCGTCGGCCGCCATGCCGATGCCCTGCAACTGCCGATGATCCTTGCTGACGCACAACCGCACCATTTGCCCGACGCCGAACATGACGGCTTTTATTACGCGCTGCTGCAAAAGGCTTGAAGCCGGGCTGCTGCTACTGCTGCTGCTCGCGGCCGTGTGCGCCCGGGCCGGCAGCATCGAACCGCAGCGCGCCGCCCTGACGCCGGGCGAAGACGGCTACACCTTGTCCGCGGAATTCACGGTCGATCTCGGCAACCGCCTGGAAGACGCCGTGGGGCGCGGCGTGCCGCTTTACTTCAACCTCGAGTTCGTGCTCTCGCGCAGCCGCAAGTACTGGGTCAACGAACACGTGACCACCCGCAGCCTGAGCTACCGCTTGTCCTACAGCAGCCTGACGCAGCAATACCGCCTTTCGACCGGACAGCTGCACCAGAATTTCGGCAGCCTGGCGGAGGCGATGCGTGTGGTCGGCCGCATCTCGGCGCTGCCGGTGCTGGACAAGGACGCGCTCAAGGCCGGCGAGACCTACGAGGCGGCGGTGCGTCTCGCGCTCGACCGCAGCCAGTTGCCCAAGCCCTTCCAGGTCGATGCGATCATGGATCGCGACTTGCAGGTCGAGACCAAGGTGCTGCGCTGGCAATTCGTGGGCCCGGTGGTGGCGCAATGAGGGTAGCGCTGGCGGTTATCGCCGCCCTCGGCGCCATCCTGCTCTTTCTGCTGGCCTCGGCGTCGGCCAATACGGCGCTGTTTGCGGCGAACTACCCCTGGCTGCTGGCGATCAACGGTGCCGCCGCCGTCGCGTTGCTGGTGCTGGTCGGCCTCCAGTTGCGGCGCCTGCGTCGCGATTTCAAGGACGGCGTATTCGGCTCGCGCCTGAAATCCCGCCTGCTGCTGATGCTGTCTTTGATGGCGGTGCTGCCCGGCGCGCTGGTGTATGGCGTGTCGATGCAGTTTGCGGTGAAGAGCATCGACTCCTGGTTTGACGTGCGCGTCGACAAGGCGCTGGAAGGCGGTCTCAACCTCGGGCGCAGCGTGCTTGAAGGATTGCAGGCCGATCTGCTGGAAAAGGCCCGCGATGCGGCGCTGGATCTGGGCGATGCGGGGACGGTCAGCCCGAGCCGGCTGAACCGGCTGCGCGAACAGACCGGTGCGCAGAGTGCGACCCTGCTGACGCTCTCCGGCCAGGTGCTGGGCAGCAGTTCCGGCGAGATGGGCGGCCTGCTGCCCTCGGTTCCGGCATCCAGCCAGCTGCGGGTCGCACGCGGCGGGCGCGGCCTGGCGCAGATTGTCGAAGCGCAGAGCGGCGGACTGATGGTGCGTGCGCTTGTCCCCGTCAGCAGCAGCGGCCTCAATCTGGAACCACGCATCCTCCAATTGACACTGGCGGTGCCGGCGTCGGTCGCCAGGAGTGCGGAAAGCGTCGAGGCCGCGCATCGGGACTACCAGGAACTGCAACTCGGGCGGGCCGGCCTCAAGCACATTTACACCCTGACCCTGACCCTGACCCTGCTGCTGGCGTTGTTCTCCGCGGTCGGTCTGGCATTTTTTCTCGCCGAGCGCCTGGCGCGCCCGCTGCTGATTCTGGCCGAAGGCACTCAGGCAGTGGCGGCCGGCGACTTCACGCCCCGCGCCACGGTGGAAGCGTCCGACGAACTGGGCGTGCTGACTCATTCCTTCAACAGCATGACGCATCAACTGGGGGAAGCGCGGGCCCAGGCCGAACATCATCGCCACGAGATGGAGGCGGCGCAGGCCTATCTCGAATCCGTCCTGGCGAACCTCTCGGCGGGCGTGCTGGCCTTCGATCTGCGCTTCCGCATACGTGCGGCGAACCGCGGCGCCCAGGCCATCCTCGGCGACGACCTCACCGGCTTCGAACAGATACGCCTGCAAGATTGGCCGCGCCACGAAACCCTGGCCGGCGCCATCCTCGGCGGCTTCGCCGGGCGCGGCGACGAGTGGCAGGAGCAACTTGAGATCGCGCGCCCCGACGGGATGCAGCAGGCCCTGCTGGTGCGCGGTACGGCGCTGCCGGCCGCGGGCGGGGGAGGGGGCGGCTATGTGGTGGTGTTCGACGACATCACGCGGCTGATCGCCGCGCAGCGCTCCGCCGCCTGGGGCGAAGTGGCGCAGCGCCTGGCCCACGAGATCAAGAACCCGCTGACGCCGATCCAGCTTTCCGCCGAGCGGCTGCAGCTCAAGCTCGCCGACCAGCTGACGGGCGCTTCGCGCGAATTGCTGGATCGCGCGACGCAGACCATCGTCAACCAGGTCGAGGCGATGAAGAACATGGTCAATGACTTTCGCGACTATGCGCGCACGCCCCTGCCGCAACTGGCGCCGGTCGATCTGGCGGCGTTGCTTGCCGAGGTGCTGGGGCTTTACGAGGAGTCGCATGCCCCGATCGCCGTCTCGCCGGCGCCGACTCCCATGCCGCCGGTACTGGCCGATGCCAACCAGTTGCGCCAGGTGCTGCATAATGTCCTGACTAACGCGCAGGATGCGCTGGCAGGGGTCGCCGCAGCGAAGATCACCATTATCATGGCGCCGGACAGCGGCCGCGTACGACTGACGATCAGGGACAACGGTGCGGGTTTTCCGCCGCAGATTCTTTCACGCGCCTTCGAGCCCTACGTCACGACCAAGTCGAAGGGTACCGGGCTGGGCCTGGCGATCGTGAAGAAAATCGTGGATGACCACGGCGGCGAGATCCGGCTCGCCAACGATCATGGTGGCGAAGTGAGCATCTGGCTGCCGCTGGCAAAGCGGGATGCGGCAAAGGGGGATTAGGGGAATGCCGAAGATACTGGTGGTGGATGACGAAGTGGGCATACGCGAGCTGCTGTTCGAGATCCTGCGCGACGAGGGTCATGACGTGCAACTCGCGGAAAATGCCGCTGCGGCGCGGGCCGCGCGCGAAGCCGGACGCCCCGACATGGTGCTGCTCGACATCTGGATGCCCGATACCGATGGCATCACTCTGCTCAAGGAGTGGGCCGGCAGCGGCCAGCTCAACATGCCGGTCGTCATGATGTCGGGCCACGCCACGATCGACACGGCGGTGGAAGCGACGCGGATCGGCGCCATGGATTTCCTCGAGAAACCGATCGGCATGCAAAAGCTGCTGGCGGCGGTGAAGAAGGCGCTTGAACGCGGCGCCCGGCATGCCGGCGGCGGCCTCTCGCTGGGCGCGTTCGCCCGTCCCGGCCCCTTGCGCGATCTCAAGCGCCGGCTCGACCAGGTGCTGGCGAAGAGCCCTCTGCTGCTGCTGCGCGCGGCTCCCGGCGGCATCGTGGAACTGGTGGCACGCTCGGCACAGGTCGCCGGCAAGCCCTGGATCGACCTGGCGCACGATTCCAATCCGCTCAGCATCGAGGCGCTGCAGCGCGCCAGCGGCGGCGTCCTCTGGTGCGAGGAGCTGGCGCGCCTGAGCCGCTTGCAGCAGAAGAACCTTCTCTTCGCCGCCGAGCGCCTCGACCGCTACGGCTTGCGCCTGGTGGCGGCCACTATCCACAGCAGTGCGGAACTGACCGCCCTGGGCTGGGACGAAGCGGGACTTGCGCACCTGTTTGAAACCGGGCTCGGGGTACCCAGCCTGGCCGAGTTGAAGGATGAGGTGCCGGACATTGCCGCGCATTTGCTGACGCAGCTGATGGAAAGCGACGAGATTCCGCTGCGGCGCTTTTCCAGCGCCGCGCTCAATGCCCTGCGCCAGCACGCCTGGAACGGCGGCTATGGCGAGCTCAAGGCGGCGGTCAAGTCGCTGGCGCTGGCGAGCCTGGGCGAGGAAATCGGCGAAGAGGAAACCTTGCAGTTGCTGGCGCCGGCGGGCGAACCCGACCTGGCGCCGGCCGGGCTCTCGCCCGAAGTCATCGAGTTGCCGCTGCGCGAGGCGCGCGAAGCCTTCGAACGCATGTACTTTCAATACCACCTGGCCAAGGACGGCGGCAACATGACGCGCCTGGCGGAAAAGACCGGGCTGGAGCGTACCCATCTGTACCGCAAGCTGAAAGACCTCGGACTTCGTTAGGCCAGACACACCATGAGAATCATCATCCTCGGCGCCGGCCAGGTCGGCGCCTCGGTAGCCGAGGCGCTGGCCTCGGAAGCCAACGACATCACCATCGTCGACCAGAGTCGCGAATGTCTCGGCGACATCGCCGACCGCCTCGACGTGCGCACCCTGGTCGGCAACGGCGCCCTGCCCTCGGTGCTGAGAAACGCGGGCATGGATGATGCCGACATGCTGGTGGCGGTGACCCAGTCGGATTCCACGAATCTCGTGGCCTGCAAGATCGCGCGCAGCGTGTTCAACGTCACCACCCGCGTCGCCCGGCTGCGTTCGGCCGACTACCTCGATGACAAGAGCCTGCTCGACGACGAACATTTCGCCGTCACCCACGCGATCTGCCCGGAACAGGAAATCACCGACTACATAGCGCGCCTGATCGAGTTTCCTGAAGCCTTGCAGGTGCTCGAATTCGCCGGTGGTCGCGTGACCCTGGTCTGCGTGCGCGCCTACGAAGGCGGCCTGCTGGTCGGCAAGCCGATCAAGGCCATGCGCGAACAGTTGCCGCAAGGAGTCGACGCCCGCATCGCGGCGATTTTTCGCGAGCACCAGGCGGTCGATCCCGAAGGCAATACCGTCATCGAGGCGGGCGACGAGGTCTTCGTGCTGGCCGCGGCCGAGTTCATCCGTCCCGTGATGCGCGAACTGCGCCGCATGCTGAAGCCGGTCAGGCGCGTGATGATCGCCGGCGGCGGCAACATCGGCTCGCGCGTGGCGGCAGCCCTCGAGGCCGACCACGAGGTCAAGGTGATCGAACGCGACCCGGCGCGCGCCGAACTCGTGGCCACGCGCTTGCAGCACAGCCTGGTGCTGCACGGCGAAGCGACCGACGAAACCGTGCTGGCGCGGGAGAACATCGACGAGATGGACATGTTTCTCGCGCTGACCAACGACGACGAGGACAACATCATGGCCGCCTCGCTGGCCAAGCGGCTGGGCTGCAAGCGCGTGCTGGCGCTGATCAACCGTCGCGCCTATGCCGACATGGTGCAGGGCGGCCCGATCGACATCGGACTCTCGCCGGCGCAGGTTTCGATCGGCTCGCTGCTCACCTTCTGCCGCCGCGGCGACGTCGCCCGGGTGCACAGCCTGCGTCGCGGCGCCGCCGAAGCGCTGGAACTGGTGGTGCACGGCGACAGGAAGAGCAGCAAGGTGGTGGGCCGCCGCATCGACGAACTGCCGGTGATCAAGGGCGCGCACATCGCCGCCATCGTGCGTGAAGCCGGCGACCTGCAGGTGGTGCAGATGGATGGCTTCCTGGTGGACAAGCCCGTGGCGCGGGTGATCATTCCCCACCACGACACGGTGATCGAGGAGAACGACCACGTCGTGGTGTTCTGTTCCCGCAAACGCGTGGTGCCACAGGTCGAGAAGCTGTTCCAGGTCGGTTTCCAGTTCCTCTGATTCCGCGCATGAAGCCCTACTACCCCGTAGTGCGTGTCTTCGGCGTTCTGCTCGGCGGCTTTTCGCTGGCCATGCTGGTGCCGTTGTTTCTATCCTGGTATCTGCAGGACGGCGCCGAGTCGGCCTACGACGAAGCTTTCCTGCTGACCTTTTCCACCGGTGCCGGGCTCTGGTGGTCGGCGCGCCACGCCAAGGGCGAACTCAAGGTGCGCGATGGCTTTCTCATGGTGGTGCTGGTGTGGACCGTGCTGCCGGTATTCGCCTGCCTGCCCTTCATCCTGCACATGGGGGTCTCCTTTACCGATGCCTACTTCGAGGCCGTCTCGGGCCTGACCACCACGGGATCGACGGTCTTTCCCAATCTCGACAAGCTGCCGGCGTCGATCAACCTCTGGCGCGGCCTGCTGGTCTGGCTGGGCGGCATGGGCCTGATCGTGCTGGCCGTGGCGATCCTGCCGCTGCTCGGCATCGGCGGCCGGCAGATGTTCAAGGCCGAGGCGCCCGGGCCGATGAAGGACTCGAGCCTGACGCCGCGCATGACCGAGACGGCCAAGGGCCTCTGGGTCGTCTACACCGGCATTACCATCGCCTGCATTTTGTTGTTCCGCTGGGGCGGCATGAACTGGCTGGATGCCTTCGTGCATTCCTTCTCGGTCATGGGCCTCGGCGGCTTCTCCACCCACGACGCCAGCTTCGGCTATTTCGACTCGCCGCTGCTCGAGGGGATTGCCGTGGTCTTCATGCTGATCGCCAGCCTGAACTTCGCTACCCACTACCTGGCGATTCACGGTCGCTCGCTGCGGGCCTACAAGGACGATCCCGAGGCGCGCTGGGTGATGCTGACGCTGATCGGCAGCGTGCTGTTCATCGCTATCTTTCTGTTCGTTCACAATGTCTATCCCGACTTTTCCACCGCGCTGCGCCATTCCGCATTCAACGTGGTGTCGATCGCGTCGACCACCGGTCTTGCCACGGTTGACTACAACCTCTGGCCGATGTTCGCGCCGCTGTGGATGCTCTTCCTCTGCAGTTTCGCGACCAGCGCCGGCTCCACGGGCGGCGGCATCAAAATGATCCGCGCCCTGATCCTGTACAAGCAGGTGTATCGCGAACTGCTCCGGGCCATGCACCCCAACGCGGTCTGGCCGGTGCGCATCAATGGCGACCCCGTGCCGCAGAGCATACTCACCGCCGTGCTCGCCTTCGGCTTCGCCTACATGTGCCTTATCGTGTCGATGACCCTGCTGCTGTCGTTCACCGGCCTCGAAATCGTCACGGCGTTTTCCGCCGTGGTTGCGAGCATCAACAACACCGGGCCCGGCCTGAACCAGGTCGGGCCGTCAACCACCTACGAAGTGCTCACGGATTTTCAGACCTGGGTGTGCACCGCGGCGATGCTGCTCGGCCGACTGGAAATCTTCACCCTGATGGTGGTGCTGACACCGGCCTTCTGGCGACGCTAGCAGGCGGCTAGTGCGATAATCGCGCTTTGCCTCGCTGGATCGCCTCTCATGTCACCCTCGGCCCGCCCCAAGAACGATACCTTCCTGCGCGCGCTGCTGCGCCAGCCCGTCGAGTACACCCCCGTCTGGCTGATGCGCCAGGCCGGGCGCTACCTGCCGGAATACAACGAAACGCGGCGCCGCGCCGGCAGCTTCCTGCAACTGTGCAAGAACCCGCAACTCGCCTGCGAAGTCACGCTGCAGCCACTGTCGCGCTTCGAGCTCGATGCCGCGATCCTTTTTTCGGACATCCTCACCGTGCCCGACGCGATGGGCCTCGGCCTTTATTTCGCCGAGGGCGAGGGCCCGCGCTTCGAGCGTCCGCTGCGTGAAGAGTGGGCGATCCGCGACCTGACGGCTCCCGATCCCAACGTCCATCTGCGCTACGTCATGGATGCGGTGGCGGAAATCCGCCGCGCCCTTGGCAACTCGGTGCCGCTGATCGGCTTTACCGGCAGCCCGTGGACCCTCGCCAGCTACATGGTGGAAGGCGGCTCCGGCTCGGCGACGGATTACCGCACGATCAAGACCATGCTCTACGACCGCCCCGACCTGCTGCATCGCATTCTGGATGTGAC